>VXPI01000178.1 GCA_009839585.1 Gammaproteobacteria bacterium | reverse complement strand
AACCATACTATGTTTGGAATCTAGGCGTAGATAAGCATGGAAGGCAACTGCGTATCTATTTTGTACTCGTACAACCAGTACCAAATCCAATCCAAAATCTATATACAGATAATAACAAGTGGAGAGATCGCTACCGTATCAATCACTCAAACCTAGTTATGCAGTTATTTGAGTGTGGATTTGTGCTTGGAGCGCAAGACGAGAACAGAATCAAAAAGTTCATGCAACTTAAATTTGCTGATTTCTTGATCAAGCGTGATACTCCTCAAAAAACAAGCGAATTAGAAGAGTTTTCCCAGCTTGATGAGGAGGGATATGAAAGAATTATTGCCGTAACAACTCACGAACGTAGCAGAAAAAATCGAGAGGCCGCAATTTGCAAACATGGAATCAGGTGTTTCGGTTGTCAGAAAGAGATGAATGAAGTGTATGGGAGCATTGCAGATGGTTTTATTCACATCCACCACGTTCAGCCACTATCCTTGTTTGACGAAACTGAAATACCTGATATAGATGACCTCATTCCTCTCTGTCCAAACTGCCATGCAGTGGTTCATATGGAAGAACCGCCGATAACTGTTGATCGACTTCGGGAGCTCATATCAGAGGCATTAGCAAAGCAGAAAGACACATGATTCTATGATTGCGGGTTTTGATCTACTGTCCTAGAAGTCTTGATGCCGTGCAGAACCGCCAGCAGATCGCCAACAAACTTAGACCATTCCCCAATACTGGAGATTTCCAAGCCGTCGTAATCGGACTGGGGCGTTATTTATTGTTAACAGGGGAAATCCCGGTCCATGACATTATCCTGTCCTTGTGTAGCGAAAGAAGTACCAATACTGACAAAACAACCAGTAGTCAACTCGGAGAAATGGCAAACACGGTCAACATCTCGGTCCACGCCAGCCACTGAAGCAGATCGGCCATAATATCGGCTAACCCAATGATTCCCAATAATACAAAGGAGCAGTTAAATTATTTTCTGCGTGTCCGTGCATTTTACCGGACCCCGAGAACATTGCAAACCTTTGGTTATAATTTCCAGGAAAGATGGGTTGACGTGTGGTCGAATCAGAACCAAATTAGTGATGGTAGTCGACTTTCCCGAAACCCGGATCGGCAAGAAGAAAAACGGCTTACCGATTTGGAAAACCGATTCAGAAGAGAAAAAAGATGCCAAAAGCAGCGGACACGACATTGCGCTATCTGGCAACTCTGATGGCCATACCGGTTTCCCCTAACAGCCGGAGCACCCGGGAGATATACAACATACTATGCCGGGAGAACACGGAGTTTGCGGTGAACTACCGCTCGATCCAGCGTAGCCTGGAGGATCTTTCCCGCCAGTTTCCAATCACGGCATACCGGGAGGGGACGCGTTACTACTGGTCATGGATGAAACCGGACGAGTGGTTCCAGGTGCCGGGGATGAGTGAGTCGGCGGCCTTCATACTACGGCTGGCAGAGGAGCATCTCGGTCCAGTGCTACCGCCGGAGAGTCTCCGGGTTCTCAGACCATATTTCGAGAAGGCGGAAGGCATACTGCAAGGCACAAACCTCGGGCTGTGGTCGGAGCGGGTGGCCCTGATTGGTCGCGGTCCGGTCCTTAAGCCGCCGCCGGTGCCGGATGATGTCCGGGAAGCAGCCTGCGGAGCGCTAATTCGCCGAAGTTGCCTTCGTGTGGTTTACCGGAGCCGGGCAGAGGCTTCGTCCCGGGAGATGGAACTGCATCCTCTAGGAATGGTGGTACGCGGAGGGCTGGCTTACATTGTGGCCACCGCCTGGGATTATGAGGATGTTCGTCATTATGCGTTGCACCGCATAGAGGAAGCATCAGTGTTGCCGGAGAAGAGGGCGAGGGACCCTGGTGATTTCCGGCTGGCGGAGTATCTGGAGGGCGAGGCATTTGCCTATCCCTCGGGGGCGGGGAAGGTTGGACTCAAGGCACTGTTCGATCCAGAGGCCGGGATTCATCTTACTGAAAACCAGCTGTCGGATGATCATCGGGCGGTGGTCCGGGAGGACGGCCGGGTTCTGGTAGAGGCCACGGTGGAAGACACGGAAGAGCTTCGCTGGTGGCTCCAGGGGTTCGGGAGTCGCGTGGAGGTGCTGGAGCCGGAGAGGCTACGACAGGAGTTTCGGCAGGAGGCGGAGCGTCTGGCCGAAATCTATCGGTAGTACGGTTCGAATCAAGGCTGGCCCGAAGGGTAGGCATTGGCAAGGGTAAGGAGTTACGCCCTCAATGAACCTGCAACTCATAAGTAGCGGTGTCGAGTATGCATCAGGGCTTTTCGAGGGATTGAATGCCTGTCTGGAGATGGCGAAAGTCATGGACAGGAAGAAAGGATTGTATCTGGCTCACCGCTTCAATGCTTGAGATTCGAATAGACCCCCGCAATAGGATTTCCCCCGGATTGTTGCTGGTCTGCATGGACTTGAAGGGGCAGTGCAGATGCAGATAGGCATATTATGTCTGCGTTCAATGCTGAAAGCCGCTCTACTTGAGCGAATGTTTACTGGAGTGCGGCCATGAATCGCTCCTTGATTTCCACAGCCTTTAGTGGTATTTCACCGCCAGCCTTGTCATTACCGGCCTTGATCATGTAGTGGATAAATCGTTCACGGTTTTGAAGCATGGAGATGAAAGTCTCACTCTGATCCGTCATTCCGGAAGACTCAACACCCATCGCATTGATCATGGCCGTCAGGTTCAAGCCTTGTGAGCTTAAAGTGGGTTGATTCCCCGTTGATCCCCAACTGCCATTGTCGAGGCAGACCACGGATAGGTTCTCGGGATTGTGTGTGGCAATATCAACGAGTTGATTGGGGTTGAAGAAAAAAGATCCATCGCCATCAATCACGTAGACATGACGATCCGGTATTTCGACAGCCAAAGCGATGCCAACCTCAGTGGCTGAACCCAGGGCACCCAGCATGTAGAAGTTTTCATCGCGATCATGCGTGTTATACAACTCCTTGGCTGGAAAGCCGATTTGAGCGACGATCAAGTCCCTCTCCCCAATCGACTCTGCAATCTCTTCAATGGCTTCGATTCGTGTCTTGGAGGGCGACCCCGAATAGGCTGGCGCATCAATCGCTACTTTCTCGATTTGCGGTTGCCCGAAAGAATGAAAGTCAACAACATTCGTTTCCCATAACTCGGGTGACATCATGTAGACCTTGACCTTGTTGTTGGAAAAGACCTGATCAAGATCTTCAGAAAGATCAGTCACATCCTCACGGGATTTGCATATCCGGTATTCCACCTCGAGTGCATTCAGAAGACCTTCAAGTTTTGTACCAAGGATGATTTGTGCTTCAATCGGTTCCTGATAATAACCGCGCCAGGAAACAAAAATTGGCAAGGCTGTTTCATAAAGCCTCTGCATGGTATAAAGTTCGGTGATCAGATTGCCGAGACCGGTGCTCTGAATACACATTGCACTGTGGCGTCCGGCCAGACTACGGCCAAAGGAAACCGCAAGGCCGATAGATTCCTTGGTGATATCCCAGATTTTGATCTGCTCAGGCACAACCTCCATCAGAGCGTTGAGTTTGTTGCAGGGCAGGTAGCAGACTTTGTCAATATTATTGTCCAGCATAGCCTGCCAGATGATTTGTGAATTCGAGGTTGTTTTCATGGATGATTGAATTGCGAAAAAGAATAGGCGTAAAACAAGAGCAGTGAATGATAACCGATTACCTGCCGAAATGGAGTAAGTCGATACCCAGTTCAAATGCTTTCGGGCATGGATTAACGATCAATTTCTCTCAGGCCAGTGGTATCATAAATCCTGTCGTTGAGAATCTCTGTCAGGCGTTCTCGGCAATACCGAACTCAAGGATCAGGACTGGGTTTTCATAAGCATGCCGCAAACAGATCAAAAACGTGCCGCAGCTGAAGCGGCTGTCGAGTATGTGAAGGTTGGAGATGTAATCGGCGTTGGCACAGGGTCCACCACTGATTTTTTCATTGAATGTCTGGCCGGTATCAAGGGAAAACTCGATGGTGCGGTGGCGAGTTCAGATTCCAGTGCCGCACAGCTTCGAAAACTGGGCATCCCTCTACTGGATATGAATCAGGTCGGAACCCTACCCCTATACGTGGATGGAGCCGATGAAGCTACCCGCAACCGACACCTCATTAAAGGTGGAGGCGGTGCGCTGACCCGGGAGAAAATCGTCGCTGAAGCCAGCGAAAAATTTGTCTGTATTGTTGATCAAGGTAAACTGGTAGATCGTCTTGGTACGTTCCCTCTACCGGTTGAAGTGATCGAAATGGCGCGCAGCATGGTCGCCCGCAAGTTGGTAAGGATGGGCGGACAACCGATACTTCGTGACGGGTTTATTACGGACAATGGACACCCGATTCTGGACATACGGGGACTGGATATCATGAATCCTCTGGAACTTGAACGACAGATCAATCAGATCCCGGGCGTGGTGACCGCGGGCCTGTTTGCACTGCGTCCAGCGGATATGCTGTTGATTGGCACTGAATCCGGAGTGGATATCATCTAAGTCGGACAGGAGAACCGCATAACATCTGTGTGCCATCATATGCAGGCCCGGGTCTATGCATCTGGATTAAAAAATCGGGACATTCAGGTTTCATACACGAATAATGTGCGAAACTCACGCTAACGTATTGCCATTCAACTGCCTGCCAGTTCATTGTCCAAGTCGCTGACAAACCAGTTGCCACATCCTGAAACTTCATTCCATCGCCAAGCCATGCAGCAGGTTGTCGAACTTTTCAAATGCCGCTTGCGACAGGGCTTTTGTCCATTGATCGTGATGGCATGTATATGGTGTGTTATCGCAATCCCCCTACCCGCTGTCGCACAAAGTTCTGAATTGCCCGAACTTGAAACCAGCGCAAGCCGCCATCTGAATACCGTCCAGGAGAGACGTATCGGGCAGGGGTTCTATCGCCGCCTACTGGCTTCCCCAAAATTTGTGGAAGATTATCTGCTGCAGCATTATATTCAGTCGATAGGTGACCGGATATCGCAGCACAGCGATCTCAGAGGGGTGGAACCTGTGTTTAGCCTATATCAGGATAATACAGTCAATGCCTATGCAGTGCCGGGTGGCTACATTACCCTGTATACCGGTCTGGTTCTGGCTGCAGAGAGAGAAAGTGAGCTGGCGGCTGTAGTTGCGCATGAAATCGCGCATCTTACCCAAAGACACCTGCCAAGGATGCTGGAGCGTCAATCGGAACAGAAATTGCCTACCCTGGCGGCGTTGCTGGCCTCACTAGTGGTCGGGGGAGAAGTTGGAGTAGCCGGTGCCACCGCTGCGATTGGCGCATCGGAATCCAGTCAGTTGGCATATAGTCGGGAATTCGAACGTGAAGCCGATGCCATTGGTATTCGTTTGCTGGCCGACTCCGGATTTGACCCCATGGCAATGCCGGACTTTTTCGAAAAACTGGATCGGTCTTCCATTCATAGCGGAAGAGGGATTCCCGAGTATTTGAGAACGCATCCGCTGTCACATGCCCGCATGGCTGCATCCCAGGATCGAGCGGCTTCCTATCCCGCCTGGGAGCCGCAGGAGAGTCTGGATTTTTTTCTGGCTGCCGCACGGATCAGGGCGTTGCTGTCTGCAGATCAACAGCAGCCGATTCTGGTATTTCAGCATGAGGTCGATTCTGAATCCAGAACAGTCCAGACTGCGGCCAGATATGGCAAGGCCATGATCCTCTATGAAGAAGGAGAAATCGAGCAGGCCCTGGAAATCATCCGTCCACTTTCCATGCAATTTCCTGAGCATCCCTGGATTCAATCCCTGCATGCCCAAATGGAGTTTGCAGACGGTCAGGCTGATCAGGCAATCGAGCGTTATCAAAATGTACTGGAAGCAAACCCGGAAGCACTGTATCTGAATTACCTGCTGGCCGAGGCTTATCTTGAAAACGACCAGCCGGAAAAGGCACTTCGACTGATTCGCAAACAGGTACGCAGAAATCCATATAACCTGACTCTCTATCAGGTACAAAAGAAAATCCATATCGCACTTGATCAGCATGCGGAAGCCGATCAATCGATTGTGGAGTATCTGGTCCTGCTGGGTGATTATGAACGGGCCATCTCCGTGTTGAAGCGGGCTCTGCGGCAAACCCGGGAAGAAGGTTATCTCAAGCAAAGTCTTGAAGCCCGTATTACAGAACTGGAAGAGAAAATCTAGGTAGGCATCCGGTCAATCGATGATATTTGATTTCCGATTCCAGAGCGTATTTCGATGGGTGAACAAGGCACGTTCACGGAATGGACAATTCAGTATTCCCCGTAAGGAGCGCCTTGCAGCACTTGCCTTGCTAATTGTTCTGGCTGCACGAGTCAATGTGGCAATTCCGGATGATTTGCCCGATATGGATACTTGTCAATCACTGGATATGACCGTCCCGGACCGCGCTATTGAAGGATGGTGCCTAGTGATTGATCCCGGCAAGGGAAATTGTCTGGCCTGTCATTATCTGAGTATTGCGGGTCAGCCCGAGGTGCTTGCCCCGTCTGGCAACATTGGACCAATCCTCGAGAATATTTCAGAAAAGTACCCTGATCAAGTTGAACTCATTGAATTGCTCAATGACCCTGTCACAATGTTTCCACATACGATCAAGCCACCCTACGGCAAGCATCGCATTCTCACAGAAAGGGAGATTGAAGCAGTTGTCGTATTCTTGTCCAGACTGTAATTGATGATGAGGAACAGGAGAAAATTCCTGGTTCGATCCGGTTGTTTTTTGGCGACAACTTCTGCCATCATGAATGTCGGAACCGTCCCATTCGGTATTCAGGCTTGGGCAGACAATGGCGTGTTTGATTCTGGAGAGATGGAGTCCATACTGCTTGAGTTGTTTGGGACATCTCGCTATGCAGATGATGCAAGTCTGCGAATTGATTTGCCTGTCGAGGCCATTAACCCGGAGTTCGTACCGTTTCGGGTTGTGGCATTGGACAGCGAGAGAATTGCGATATTCATTGAGGAAAACGAATATCCGCTTGTATTGCTGTCAGAGGAGGGACATCGTGCCTATCGCGAATTAACCGGCACAATTCGAGCGGAAGGATGCCAGCACTTTACCGTGTATGCATTACGCAACGGTAATCTTCATAGAAATACCAGAACAGTTCGCTGGAGTGGCCCCCTAGACCGGATGCAGTGGCCAAATCGGGCTGTTACGCAGCCGCCGCCCAGTACCGTATTGCGAGGTGAATTTTCCCGGGATGGGATCAATATTCTCTGTTCAATACGCCATCAACAAGGCAATTTGCTGGGCATGACTCCGCATGTTCGGCAGGTGATATTCAGCGTTAACGATCAAATTGTATCGATTCTTGAGTGTGGCCCCAGTATTGCACGTAACCCACGATTCGGCATCCACCTCAAATCTCTACATGAGGATGACGTGATTCAGGTTGACTGGAACGATTCGGCAGGAACGGAAGGTCATGCGCTCGGAACAGTTGGATTAATTCTGGGCAGAAACCTGTATCGGGAAATATGACATACGCAACCCTTCCAGCCAAAATCAGCCTTTCCTTGCTGTTCCTGATTGTTGTCTTTGCAGGGGTGCCTCATACACGTGCCCAGAGCGTCGCAATTGATCGGGAGGTTGAGCAGTTTCAGGCGTTTTTTCTGGAACGCTTTTTTTCCGTATCCCTGGATGAATTCAATGAGGGGGCTTATTCATTGCCGCAATCGGCTCCGCAAGCGGCCACCTTTCGTTTTCTGGAGCAGTTGCCGCCGTATATGCATGCCCTGATCCCAGCCCGCTCTGAATGGAATCGGACCTATAACGGGATTACCCTGAAGAACTGCATGTCCCAACATCCACCGGCAAATCAATTTCCCTATGTGCTTGATAACCGGGTTATCTCAATTGAAATGGCAATACTTAGCTGTCTTGAGTTGCAGGATCGATCTTTTGCGGGGTCTGATTCCATGGAGTTGACCGCACTGACTGCTGTATTTCGAGAGCAGGCACGGGGAACTGCGAACCAGATCAATCTTAATGATGAAAAACTCAAAACCCTGTATCGAAAAGGGTACAGGGTTTTCTGGGCCAGACAAGGGCAATACAATTACTCATGCGCCAGTTGTCATGTTCAAAATGCAGGGAACACCCTGGCTGGCGAGTTAATCAGTCCGGCATTGGGGCATACCGTTGCCTTTCCGGTATATAGCCAGACCCGTGCGTCACAAACCGGTAACGGCTGGGTCACTCTTCACGAACAGTATCGGCGGTGTATGTCAAGGATGGGGGCGGTTGCCCCGCCTCTCGGGGATCGGCGTTTGCTGGCACTAGAGGTTTTTCAGACCATGAATGATGTTTCGGTCCCGCTCAAGGCCCCTCAATCCCGACCCTGATCCAGGGCATGCACTCGATTGCTGGATTAGCGGTTGATCAGTTTGACGAGGTCGCGATAGCGATTCGATTCATTAACCGCCAGCAGGTCCTGGACCATGGGTTCTATTTCTCCGATATGAGTTCCGCGCACTCTCTGCTTGATTTCGCTGATCACGGCTGAATCCATGCTAAGTTCGCGAAGACCCAAGGCAAGCAGAATTCTTGTACATTCGATATCACCGGCCATCTCTCCGCACATTGAGACCGGTATTCCGGCATTTTGTCCGGCATCAATCACCGACTTGACCAAGCGCAAAACCGCAGGATGTAATGGGTCGTAAAGGTAATTCACTTCATCATCGATTCGATCGATAGCCAGAGTGTATTGAATCAGATCGTTGGTTCCGATTGACAGAAAATCCAGACGTTTCGCAAAAATATCTGCAGTAACTGCTGCAGCCGGAACTTCAATCATCCCGCCTATTGGAATATGTGGTTGGAAAGGCAGGTTTTCCCGGGTGAGTTCATCACGAATCTCGTCCAGCACGATAAACAGTTGATCAAGTTCTGACTGACTCGATATCATTGGCACCATGATCCGTAAATCTCCATAGATGGATGCGCGGTACAATGCCCGGAGCTGGGGTTTAAATAAAGTCAGGTCATGTAGGCAGAGGCGTATCGCCCTCCTCCCCAACGCCGGGTTGGTCGCCAGGCCCATGTTTTGGCGACCTCCGTCAACCTGCTTGTCAGCCCCCAGGTCAAGAGTGCGGATGGTGACCGGACGTTCCGTCGAATTGAGCAGCGTTGAATACACATCAAACTGCTCCGCTTCATCCGGAAACTCCTTGCGGTTCATGTACAGGGACTCGGTACGGTACAGGCC
>VXPI01000181.1 GCA_009839585.1 Gammaproteobacteria bacterium | reverse complement strand
TGCCTACAACGCTCAACGCGTTGGTGCAGCAACGGTAGCGCTGGGCATCGCAGCAGGAGCCTATGAAGAAGCTCTGGCTTACGCAAAAACCCGAGAGCAGTTCGGCCGGCCCATAGCAGAGTTTCAGGGCCTGCAATGGATGCTGGCAGATATGTCAATCCAGCTCGAGGCCTCTCGTGCCATGATTTATCAGGCGGCAGCCAGTGCCGGAGATGGTTTTCCGGACCGGCTCATGGCAGCTCAAGCCAAAGTACTTGCATCGGAGACGGCAATCCGGGTTTCCAACGATGCATTGCAGATTTTTGGAGCGGCGGGATATTCTCGCAACCGTCCGCTTGAGCGGATGGTGCGTGATGCCCGCATGTTTGCAATTGGCGGTGGCACAGCCCAGATACTGAAAACCCAAATCGCAGGATCAATACTTGACATGAAGGTCCCACAAACGCGAGATGGATATCTGGAACGCAGCTGAAAATTTCAACCTAAGTTCAATGGAAACCTATCAGGATAGTCAGGGGCTGGAATATTCCGCCAGTAGTTCAGTCAGTATCGAACAGTTCGATAAACTGGTATCGAGTTTCATGGGGTACAAGCCGGATACAGGAGCGAAGCTAAAAACGTTGCTGAAAGAAGATCCGGATATGCCAATGGGTCTTTGCATGAAAGGGTACCTTGCAAAAATGATGGGGATCAAAGGCCTGCATCAGCGAGCCCTTGCAGTTGTAGAAACACTGACCGGCAACGAATTCAATAATCTGGGTCACCGTGAATCATTGCACATCAAGGCGCTTGAAGCCTGGTGTATGGGAGACCTGGAAAAAACCGTAAACATCTGGGAAGAAATCCTGCTCCATTATCCGCACGACAGCATTGCCTTGAGGCTCGCCTACTTCAATCATTTCTATAGCGGGGATGGACGACGTATGCGAGATTCGCTGTTGCGTGTACTTCCTTTCTGGGATCCTGCACATCCACACTACGGTTATGTCCTCGGGCTGTATTCTTTTGCGCTGGAGGAGTGTGGCGAATTTGAACTGGCAGAACGCTATGGCCGTGAAGCATCAACGATCAACCCGGAAGATGCATGGTCAGTCCATGCCGTTGCCCATGTCATGGAATCGCAGGAGCGTCATCAGGAAGGAATTGACTGGATCACCAGCCTGGAACAACACTGGTCAAAGGTGAATAATTTCCGGTTTCATCTTCATTGGCACCAGTGCCTGTTCCATCTCGAGCGGGGAGAACACGAACCAGTCCTCGATATTCATGATCGATTGCTGGTGTCGGATCTGGATTCGGACTTTTATCTGGATTTGTGTAATGCAGCATCCCTGCTTTGGAGGCTTGAATTGCATGGAATTGATATTGGCGAACGCTGGCAGGTCTTGCTGGAGGCGGCAAAACGCCGTATCGAAGACCGTGACCTGGTTTTCGCATCGCTTCACTACCTGATGGTTCTGGTCGCCGCCGGAGACCATCAATCGGTCAATAGAATGATGGATAAATTCAGACAATGGGGCGATTCGGGCGATACTCAGGGGCAGATTATGCATCGAGTCGGCATGACTTTGGCCAATGCCTTGATCGACATTCGGCAAGGCAGTCCTGATCAGGCATTCCAGAGCCTGATCGGTACCCGCTATGAGGTTGACTTGATTGGCGGTAGCATTGCCCAGAGGGATTTATTCAATATGATGCTCCTTGATGCTGCTGGTCAGGCATGCCGGCATCTGTCAATGCGGGCACTCGGAGCAGAGCGGATAACACTTCGTCCTTACTCCCGGTGGGCCTGGCTTCAGTATGGCCAGGCACTTCAGCATACACAGGACCGGGCCAGGGCCAGGGAAGCGTTCGAGCAAGCTTCGCGTCTTTACCCGGACTTCTACAATTAGCTTCTGTCGATGCGCCTCTTAATCAGTTTTGTGGCGCTGTTTCTGTCAATCTCACTATTGCAGTTGAGCTCGGGTGCTATCGGCCCGCTTGATGCTCTGGCCGGTCTCCATAACGGATTCTCGAAAGCATCTATTGGGCTTATGGGGTCCGCTCATTTTCTTGGGTTCTTTATTGGTTGCTGGTGGGCACCAAGACTTCTCGGCAAGGTCGGCCATGCACGTACTTTTGCGATATTCTCGTCACTTGGTGCCATTGGCGCGATTGCCCACCCCCTGATTCCGGATCCCAATGTATGGGCTGGCTTGCGTATTCTTACCGGGTTGTGTGTAGCTGGATGCTATACCGTTGTTGAGGCCTGGTTTCAGGCAAAACTGACCAAACAAAACCGCGGTCGAGTGATGGGGATCTATCGCGTGGTGGACATCGTTTCATCTTCCGGCGCCCAGCTGATGATCGGTCTTCTTGATCCGGTTTCCTATGTCTCCTACAACATTCTGGCGATCATGTGCTGTACATGCCTGTTGCCTCTTGCCTTGACAACCTCATCGCAGCCGGTTACTCCCCAAGCCCCAAGACTGAAACCGATTGCCACCATTCTGCTTTCTCCACTTGGTGCAGCAGGTGTTCTGATTGCAGGTCTGACTTCGTCTGCTTTCAGGATGGTTGGCCCGCTCTATGCCCAGGAAATTTCCCTGACCGCGACTCAGACCGGGTATTTTCTGGCGACAGTAATGCTTGGGGGTGCATTGGCGCAGTATCCAGCCGGTTGGCTCGCAGACCAGTATGACCGCAGGCAGGTTCTACTGGGCCTGTCATTAATGAGTGCGTTGGTCTGTTTTCCACTGGCGTGGATTGGCCAGACGACATTTTTTCTGATCATCACCGGAGCGATATTGTTTGGAGTTGCAACATGGCCGATATTTTCCGTTTCAGCGGCGCACACCAATGACTTTGCAGACCCGGAAAAATCCGTCGAGGTGAACGCGTCCTTGATGTTCATTTACGGGGTTGGGGCAATATTCAGCCCCTTGATCGCATCGGTACTTCTTGATCGATTTGGGCCATCTTCGTTTTATGTATTTATTGGGTTTGCTCATGTTGCTCTCTTGGCATATAGTGTTTATCGCAGGCGGAAAGGTCGTATTGTCGAAAACCGAACCCGGTATACGATTTTCCCGAGAACCACTTTTCAGATTGGCAGGTTGCTGCGGCGAGATCCAAGAAAAGACGAAGAAACAGTTATCAAGTAGCATTGACTATCTGACCTTGCGTGTAAGAAAGGCGACTATTCAGGCGGGGCACACCAGAGAGCGGGTTGTGGCAGTTGGGAGTATAGGCAAGGTCAGCGTCTTGATTCAGAAAATGGCAGTCAACAGGTTCCAGTCAGGAGCTGAATTGATGAAGAGAAACGGTTTTTCATCTGCGAAGTTCAGAATCCAGATATCAAGACTGAACCTTCATGCCCCATTCGATAGCAGTGGGCATAATCTGACATCAGGACCAAAAAACAGTCCTGTCAGGGATTGCTGATTACCCCGGCTATACATGGCTGACTTGCGCCGGTTACAGAAGGTATTGTCGAGGCAAAACCTTGCGTCGTCTGATATCCCATCCAGGCAAAGGCCGCGGCCTCAACCCACTTTGGGCCTACTCCTAAAGCCTGAGTATTCAACACCTTTGCCTGGCATCTTTGGTCAAGTTGCTTCATTAGGCCAGTATTCAAGGCCCCGCCGCCACAGATATAAACAGCGTCGATTTTCGGTTCTAGCTGATTCACGGTCTCGCAGATGGTGTGTGCCGTGAGGGTGGACAGACTCGCCAAGACATCGCGTGGATTGATATCCGTGTTGTTTTTCCATTTTTTGAGCTTTTTATCCAGCCAATTTAGATTAAACAGCTCAACACCCGTACTTTTTGGCCATGGTTTGGCAAAGTAGTCTTCATCAAGCAGGATCTTTAGCAAATCCTGTTGTGGATTGCCGGATTCGGCAATTTCTCCATCTGTATCAAACGCACACGAGAAATGACGCCTACACCAGTTGTCCATCAAGGTGTTGCCCGGGCCAATGTCAAAACCAATCACATGGCTGCCCTGATCTTTCGGCAGGATGGTGACATTGGAGATTCCGCCGATATTGATAATGGCCCGCTGCTCTTCGGATGAGCGAAAGGCGGCGAGATGGAAGCCTGGTGCAAGAGGTGCACCCTGTCCACCGGCACGTATGTCCTGAGAGCGAAAATCCGTAACAACCGGAATACCGGTTTGCCTGGCAATGGTTTTACCGTCTGCGAGTTGTATAGTAAAAGGTGGACTGCTATCGGGGCTGTGATGCACGGTCTGACCGTGGCATCCGATAACGCGGATTGACGCCGAAGGAGTTTTTTCGAGTAGTTTTTTCGAGACTGCCGTGAACAGATCGGTCAATTGAACTTCAATTTCCCTTGCTTCGGAGCGACTGCGGATCTTCTGACTGCAAATATCACATACTGACTGACGTAAGGTTTCGGGATAGGGCAGGGCTTCGGTTGCGACAAGGCTGAACCTGTTGTTGTCGATTTGTAACACAACCCCGTCAATTCCGTCGGCACTGGTACCTGACATCAACCCTATGGCATAAATGGGAATTTCAGGTTTGCTGGTCATCTGGTTGGTAGACGAGACTGACTTCCGGTCTTGCAGGATTGGGCTTCTGATAGATAAAGTACCGAATTATGCAAATCAGGCAATTTCGCATATTGTTACACGGCCGAATGGGATGGTTAATCCAGCGCCCTGCACGAGCAGTTATCGTACGGCTTTGTCCTGATTTATCGACTGGTTGCGACTTGAATCGGCTCCAGTGAGGAAATTTGACGGAGGGTATCTGCGGTAAGCATGTTGAACTCTGTCATAAACTCGTTCTGGACCTGCTTGGCGTTTGGGAGTTTTACGGTAACCGCATTCTGATGTACGCCATCGACCCGGAACTCATAGTGAAGGTGCGGCCCTGTTGATATTCCGGTACTTCCGACATAGCCAATAATGTCGCCTTGTTTCACCCTTGTTCCGGGCTTAATCCCCTTGGCAATTTTGCTTAAGTGTGCATAGAGAGACTGGTATTTATCACTGTGCTGGATGACTACAGTGATTCCATAACCATTCATGCGCCCGGCCTTGCTAACTCGTCCATCTCCGGTTGACATCACGGGGGTTCCCAATGGTGCACTGTAGTCCACGCCACGATGAGGTTTCCATTCCTTGGTGACCGGGTGCAATCGTTTCGGGCTGAAGTGGGAGGAAATGGTAGCAAATTTAAGTGGTGATCGCAAAAACCCAAAACTAAGGCTTTGTCCATTGGGTGAATAGTAGTCCGTGTGCCCGTCTGGGTCGGTATATCGAATTGCATGAATCTTGTCTCCTGACAATTCAAGTTCTGCAGCCATCAGTTTACCGGTTCCGATTCTCTCGCCATCCCTGTACAGTTCCTCATAGATGATAGAGAATTTATCCTGTTTGTTGATGTCTCGATAAAAGTCGACTTTCCGCTGATAAACCCTGATCAGTTCATCAATAATAGAGTTGGGGATGTTGTTGGATTTGGAGGTATGAAAGACGCTGGTTTCGATTGTCCCCCTGAACGACCGAATCCTGATGTCGGGCATATGGCTAAGGATCCTGGATTGATAAGTTCCCGTTTCCTTGTCACGAGTTATTTCAAGTGTCTCGAGAGGTAGGTATGCGTACTGAATAGTATCGGGTTGTTGCTCGGAGTCCAGCTGGAAGCGGATGGTTTGCCCCGGCTTGATCCTGTGCAGAATGCCTGCCCCCGGGGCATTAGCGACATTCAGTGCCTGTTGATAGGAGAGACCATTACGAAGGGAAATCTTGACGAATGTGTCGCCTCTCCGGACCTGATCTTCAAGCCATTGCCGGGTTTCGGGAATATCGGTTGCAAAATCGATAGAGTGTGTTTCGTTTTGGAATGAGGGAAATTCGGAGTCAGTTTGATGGTCCGGAGTAAATCCGAGTGAACTTCCTGGAAACCTTGAAGTCAGCAGAAGGCGGGTAGCGGGAGATGGAGTTGAATTCGAGTCTTCTTCGAGTAACGCAGACTCAGCCAGTTTAACCATGGGAGGCGTTGACTGATCCGACTCATCCGAGAAAACGGCAGGTATGGCTACAATTGTTGCAGTGGCTGCAGCGAGTACGCCGAAGAGAGAAACAATCGCTCTACGGAGCCTTACCAAGGTTAGTATTTTTAAAATCAGCAAGTCCCGGGTCCGTCAATCAGTTGGATAAAGGCACCCTGTACCGGTAGAGTCAAGGAGTTCGTTGAGTGCCAATGGAAAGTATCATAATTATTTTATAGGATTAGCACAACATTGTATATTATTCTGTGAGGGTTCACCACATGCTGGGACATTCAGGTTCGGTTACGCACATTGTTGAAGATACTCCATTGAGGTTATGAGTTCAAGAGCATAGTCGGGCCTTGCATAGCTGTACAAGTACTGCCATCTGGCGAGTGCGGCCTGTGCCTCGCGGACGCTGGACTCGCCTCGGGCACTGTCGTTGGTACGCCTGGCGGCATCGTTTGGCTGGAGCACGGGGAGCGGATCAGCGGCCACGGAATTGGCGCTCATGGAGGCATTCCGGCCCGGTTTCTGCAATAATCGTAAGCCATTGACGATCATTTGGACAGGATATGGCCTGGAGGATTTGGAAAACGACCGCTGGACGACCGACAGATGCGGGAAGAGATGCCGGTTGGAATGGCGGAGAAAGTCCATCAAGAACGGAAAAGGGTGGATCCACCCCGATAGGCGGGAATGATCCTGCATCATGGCTTGCGAGGCGAGGCCGCTTGTCCATCCTTGATGGTGCCGGCATGTCACTGTTTCCCGGCCGCAGAGTTTCAGCCTGGCCTGATTTCCCTTCTCGTCTGGTATCCGTTGGACTGATACGTAGCCTGGCGGCCCTTCTTCGGGCCCTGGTCCTGGTAGCATGGCTGGTGGTCCCGGTCGAGGCCGCAGTACTGGTGAGCAACATTGACCAGACGGATTCGGACAGCGGCCTTGGCTACAGTCCAGTGGCTCGCGATTTCGGGTTTTACGGATACCGCCTGTTTGGCAATGCACAGGGTTTCACGACCGGTAGCCATGGCACGGGCTACCGACTGGCCAGTGTGGAGATCGAATTCAGCCGTTTCGATGCCGGCATTGAATACACGGTCAGCATCCGGGACAGTTCCGGTGACGAGCCGGGCACGGTTGTAGGCACGTTGAACAAGCCCACGTTCAGCGCGTTTTCTCAGGACAAGGTATTGACGTTTTCAGCGGCGGAGGGAGGCATCCTGCTGTCGGCTGATACGAAATACTTCGTGGTCGTCGATGCCACGTCGAGTACAGGAGAAGATCAGGCCGCCGGATGGCGGATCACGGAGTCGGACGACGAGGATTCGGGCGCTGCCACTGGCTGGACGATCGACAACGAACATGTCTACCGGACCAACTCTGGCGACGACAACGACTGGAACGCAAACCTGCTGCCTTCCAGCCTTAAGCTTCGGATCAACGGTGCGGCGGCGATCCCCCGGGTCACGGTCGCACCGGTCTCGTCTCCGGTGACAGAAGGCCTAGCGGCCGAGTTTGCGGTGACAGTGGATACCGCGCCGTCCTCGAATCTGATGGTGAAGCTGAATGTTGCGGATGCCTCGGGAGGCGACTTTGTGGACTCCGGCAATGAGGGAGAGAAGACGATGACCATCATGGCCAATGCGTCCTCCGCTACCTACAGGGTGTCCACCATGGCTGATAGCATGGACGAGCCGGACGGTGAGGTGACGCTGACGGTGAATGCAGGCACAGGATACGAGTTGGGTTCGGCATCCACGGCATCTGTGATGTTGAGCGACGACGACGCGACGGTGGTGAGTCTCGCGTACACCGGCACCGGCCCGGTGACCGAGGGCGGGACAGTGGAGTTCACGGTGACGCTGGGCCGGGCACTGGTGGCGGGCGAGATCATCGACGTGCCGCTGTCGGTGTCGGGTATGGGCGTAACCACGGCCGACTGGAGCCTTGCTACGAAGACGGGGGCGGGCCTCAACACCGGTGTAACGCTCTCTGGCACGAACACGGCGATGCCGAACGTGCGTTTCTCGGGTGCGGACGCACAGACGGCAACGCTAGTGCTGACAGCGGTTGCGGATGACGTATCGGAGACTGGAGGGGAGACGGTCACGGTGGAACTCGGCCCGGACGGGACGGGGACGAACGGCTTCGACCGCACGGCGCTCTCCACCAATGTGGGCGGTGGGGCGGACCCGCACGCCACGAGCGACGAATTCTCCGTGACGGTGAACGATCTGGTGGTACCCGAGCTCTCGATCGCGTTGCCGGCTGTCGAGGGCGCTAGCCGCAATGCGCTGGGCCGCCAGGTGCACGGCGAGGCGGGCCTGCACGGCGGCCCGGCCGCGAGCTTCGACGTGAGCCTGACGCCGGCGCCGTCGGCGGCGCAGACGGTGTGCGTGCGGGTATCGGAGACCGGCGGCGACCGGGTGGCGGCGGCGAGCGAGGGGGTGCGGACGGTGAGCGTGCCGACCACGGGTTCCACGTCCATCAGTGTCGGCTGGACGGACACCGCGGCCGACGACATCGACAGCGTGGTCACGGTGGCGGCGGTGGTGCCGTCGGATCCGTCCTGCTCGCAGACCGGCTACACGGTGTCGGCGACGGCGGGTTCGGACGCGGTGCTGGTGACCGACGACGACCCGACCGCGGTACGGCTCGCGGGCACGGACCTGGTCATGTTCGAGGGCGACGCCTCGGACACGGCGGCGGTCACGGTAATGCTGGGGCGGGCACTGCTGGCGGGCGAGATCGTGGAGGTTCCGCTGCAGCTGTCGTCCACCACCGGGGCGCGGCTGCCGGGGAGCACGGACGGCGGCAATGCGGACCACGACTTCACGGTGTCGGTGTCGGGCACGGGGGTGACGGCGTCCGGGACGGACACGGCGGATCCGGTGCTGACCTTTACCGGGCACGGCACGGACACGGTGCAGGAGGCGACGGTGACGCTGGCGCCGGTGGCGGGCAGGGACGACGGCGACACTGCGAACGAGGTGGTCACCCTGCAGGTGTCACCGGGAATTGGTTCGCGCACCGGAACCACCGTGAGCGGCGGGGCGTCGCGGCATGCGGATTTCCAGGTGAACGTGGTGCTGGCCGATGACGACGGCGGGGGTGCGGACATCGGTTTCTCGGCGGGCGAGCTGAGGCTGCTGGAGACCGGCAGTGCGGTCTACACGGTGGCGCTGGCGGCCCAGCCGACTGCCGACGTTGACATGACGATCACGAGGGGCGGCATGCACAGCAGTGCGGCGGCGATAAACCCGTCGTCGCACACCTTCACCAGCGGCAACTGGAACGAGCCGGTGACGGTCAC
>VXPI01000284.1 GCA_009839585.1 Gammaproteobacteria bacterium | reverse complement strand
CCATAGTCAGAACCGGCTATAATGTCAATACTAAAATGTTACTCTGTACTAGCTAACAGGGTTTATTTGACCGTGACATAAAAACCATCAACAAGCATGTGAACGGCATATTTCGTGATGGGCGGTTGAGTGAGTAGGCAACTGATGCATAATTTGCAAAAGTTCAGCGGGAAGTACGTACTAGGTCAAGCATTTTTATTGGGAGTTATATGGGTAAAGGCTCGGTTCCCTGATTCAGCATTTCAAGATAGGCTTGATTCGTAAAAATCTTGTTTCGTTGTTTACCCGTGACCTCTTTCACAATATCTATATCTTCAAGAAAAGCCAGATTTCTCAAAACGGTTGGGAGCGAACTACCCGTTTCTGTGGCAATTTGGCTGGTTGTCAGAATTGAACGATGCTGCATCAGTGCATGAATTGCCAGCGTTGATGATGTCGAGCGATTGCTGTTTTCAATCGCACTGCGATCCTCCTTGAAAAGTTTGACGATCGACTCGGCCGTTTCAATTGCCTGCTCCGATGTTTCAATCATTCCTTCAAGAAAAAACTCAATCCAGTTTTGCGTTGTCCGAAACTCACCGGGCTTTTTATGGCTACCACGGGTATTGTTCAGCAAACACGCATGCGTCTCCCTCAACAACCGCAGTAAAAGCGGCAGTTCATGTAGCCTTTTCATTCCATAGTCTAGAGCGGCGACATAGCTGGATACTTCATTTACATCATCCATCGGAGTACCGGGTATCTGGTCAACCTCAGACATAAGCAAGTCCGACAAGGAAGATTGCGTACCCTCGATTTGATAGGAAAGGACTGCTTCCTTGCGTACATACATGTAAAGAAACAAACCTGCATCCGGAAGAATCATGCTCATACCGTCCAGACGCCCGATAGCGGCGGTGGCCTTGTCGATCAGCGGATATAGGTGCGCCATGTCCAAAGCGGGTCTGGAGGCAACGGCGCTGGAATGTATGCGTGATAGCCTTCTCAATCAGTCACAGCGCTATGATAGTATTTACCGAGACGATTATTGACCATCGATACGTCTTTTTGAAAAAACCTCTGACTCCCGGTTGTTCATCAACTTTCATGCATGAAAGCAAACAAAAGCCAACTAACATAAAATCTATTTTATGTTAGTTGTTATGCGATGCGTGTGGGTTAATTTTGCAAAGCCAAGTTGGTCAAGCCCGGGAAGGCGCTTCCCAGCCATGACTCAGCAGCCAACACTCTGCATACTGTACTCCTGCGGCGTGTAAACCGTGGTCGAACCCTCGGCCAGAACGCGTGTCTCTTCCGGGCCATCCATGCTGTTTTCCAGCGCAACACGAAAGATAAATCGCTCAAAAAACGCCTCGTACTGCTCCACGCCCAAGGTCCCAACAGCATAGAAATGATCAGACTCGGTATCATGCTCGAGAAGAATTGTCGTCAGCGAAACCGGGGCCGGACCACTCATGACCTCAGCACCCTGAGAGGGGTCATATACACTCCTCTCCGAACAACAGTAAATCATCTCCGAACGCTTCACTAAATTATCATCCCGGTCACGATATGTGACCTCCTCGGGCCTGAAGTTGATGAAACTGAAGCTTCTGGCTGGATATGTCTGCTTGTGCGCACAAATTGCCGAATAACACACCACCGATCGATACTTTCCCGAACCACCCGGCCAGCTCGATTCGACTGGTGAATCAACGGTTCTTTTCAGGTCAATCAAAAAACACGGAGTGGTCACATAAGGATAGTTAAACAGGAAATAATCCGATTCCCGCAAGCTTTCAGACGTTACATCCCGACCGTCCGCCAGCTTCAACTTCACGCGGTTATAGGTCCTGGAAGCCGCTTCGCTCTGGGCAAGCAGATAAGGACTCGCACCGACCAGAGACAGCGTTGACAGACATGCCTTGAAGAAAGATCGCCTCCCTTTCTGAAACGGCTTACCCCTCATTATCCATCACTCCGAATATTTTCTGACATAGGACTCAAGCAGAATCGTTCTCTGACTGGTTGAATCAATCTGCATGACCAGATTCCCCTTGCTGTCAATTTCATGGACTGTCCCTGAAAGCGAACCGAATGTACAGGGAGCCCCGGGCTGGTTTCCTCGAACCTTCCACCTACCCATTAAATCCGGAAACCCCTGTTCATGCCAGTGATTGATCCAGGTGATGAATTCACGGGCAAATGCCTGCAGCAGTTTTTCTGCATTTAGTTCAGTCGTGCCTTCCGCTTCACGTACACTGATTGCCGGAATCGAAAAATCTTCAGGTGAATTCAACATATTGACCGAACTGCAAACACTCAACCATGGAGATGATTTACCGCCATACTGAACCCATACACGCCCCACAACATGATTGGCAATCATCAGCTTGTCCGGCCAATCATATCCTAACGCAATCATTGGCGAAAGATGTTGCGCCAGGGCCTGACCTAGGCTCACAGCAGCCACCAGAATTATCTCGCCATAACGATGTTGCTCGAACTCAGGTTCCAGCAAAACCGAACAGTGCAAATCCCCCTCTTCGCTATACCAGGGACGACCATCCCACTCATGCCCTGCTGTTTGCTTTTTGAGCCAGATAAGTGTTCCTTCACGACCACCTTCACTGGCAGCAAGCGCAGCAAGCGTACGAATATCCTCTGACTCAGCAACTTCTACAAGATCATAAGCACTTGGAAGTTCAGGAGAATTGTTTTCCATACATCAGGCCCGGGCATCCAGACGAGTCGCCAGTGATTCATGCCCGCCACCTCTGGCATAGTCTGCCGCAACTCTCCCATTTGAATCCTGTAACAACGGGTCAGCTCCTGCCTCAAGCAGCTTCTCCACAACTTCCTGATGCCCCCTCACCGCCGCAAGATGCAATGGAGTTGCCCCATGGTCATCCTGAAAGTCCACATTGATTCCTTCATAACCAAGCAGAACCTCTACCGTCAATATACGATTTTCATAGGCAGCACGATGCAGGGGAGTCCAGAGATAGACATCTGCTGCATTGATATCAGCACCAGAATCAAGCAGTTTCCTTACAGTATCTGGAAAGCCTTTGGCACTCGCAACCATCAATGCATTCCAGCCATTGCTGCCAGTCGCATTTACTGCTGCGCCTCGGCCCAGAAGCTCCTCCACGATGAGGCCGTTTCCACTGATTGCCGCAAACATCAGCGGAGTACCTCCATTAATATTTACGGTATTCGGATCGGCCCCCCGTTTTAGGAGCTTCATGACCAAACCCATATCACCCGATCTGGCCGCAATCATTAATGCAGTCTTGCCATTGGCACCTCGTACATCAATATTCGGGATTGGCCCGGGTGCGGCGAGAAAAGCTTCCATGCCTGTAACATCATTCTTGTACACTGCCTCGGAAAAACTGTCCGACGAATATCCGTTTGCCACCTGAAGGCAATAAACCAGCAATGCCAGCACAACCCTGCACATGAACCTCGGACTGTTATTTTCGGCAGGCATAATGTTCAACGATTTCACTCATGGCACGAGACGCATCATAACGCCCAGTCAACCTGATTAATGCATCATGGCTAACAGCATTATTTAGCAATTCATGCAACCCTGTCCGCTCTTGATCAATCAACACGGTCTGTTGCGAAAACAGGATTCTATATGCGCCATCACCAAAGAAGAACCGCAAACTCTCTTGCCTGGTCAGATTGTCCAGTACATCAAAGTGAACACCACCAAGACCCGGCGCAAGTAAAACCTCCCCAACCAGAGGATTGTCAGGCTCTGTCATGACCTCGAAACGCAACATGTAAATACTCGCAGATGCATGGTCGATCAGGTCTGCTTCAATAACAACATCAAACGGAGATTGGGAACGCTTGAGAATACGCCGGTCCTTGCTGCACTCTTTACCGCCTACTTCAAAAAATACCGCCGCCTCCCAGTTGCCATGATCAAATTGCACCATGGAACAAGTGGTCATGGCACCACTTACCTTCATGCTGTCCGAGATTGATTTTGGGAAACTGTCCACGACAATACTCCATTATCAAACTTGTAGGCGTAAAAAAACCCCTGCCAAAGACAGGGGTCGTTTACATTGACCCGAGATTCAGGTCGTACTGGTACTGGGTTGCGAGACCCCGGGACTAGTAGCGGCAGGCTCATCTTGTACGACATTATCCTTGACTTCGTCGTACCACAAGTCATGGTGCTGTTTCGCCCACTCTACACTTACCTTGCCAGTAGCCATGCCTTCCAGGGCACCTTCGGTACCGACCGTTCCAATGTAGGCATGTCCGAAAAACATCACGATCCAGCCGACTGCTGCTATCGCATGGACCTTATGCATAAACTGCATCGTAGCCCGTGTTTCATCGCCAATTCCCAATTGAGCCAGCCATCCGATCAAGGCAAAACCCGAACCGCATACGGCAATCAACCCCACCAGAATAACTACCCAAAACCAGACCTTCTCTCCACCGTTCAGCTTTCCAGCGCTGGGATGTGCATTGCCGATGATTCCGCCGCCAGATGCAAACCACTTCATGTCAACGGCATTGAAGAAATTGTTCTTGACCCAGAACAGAAGCATCGCCAGCACGCCGATCGAGAAAAACGGCCCAACCACATTGTGCACATTGATCGACATATTCGCCCAGAGCGCAAAACCTTCCGGGCCTAGAACCGGAATCAATACCAGCCTGCCAAAGAGCATGCTGAGTCCGGTAATGGCTAGAATTACAAATCCTGCAGCGGTGAACCAGTGCATGAATCGCTCCCAGGTCTCCCACCGCTGGACTTTCCTTCCGGATACTTGAGCATCGATCTTTATCTTCCCTCGAACCAGATAGAATCCGATACACCCGATGACGGCAAGAATCAGGGCCCATCCGCCATAAGTGCTGATGGGACCATTTCTCAACTGTCGCCAATTCTGGCCACCGTTCTGGATAAATACACCTGTCTCAGGTCCCTTGACTGAACTGTAACCAGATCCCCCCTCTCGAACCGCACGCCAGAAATTAGCGCGCTGGTTCTGATCATTAACCACCTGAGCCTGTACAGCCTCTGTCGGTATCAGGTAGGAGGTAGTAGGTAAAATGACTGCACATGCAAAGATCAACAGAATTGACCATCCCATGGCTTTGAATCGCCGCCGAGATTTCTCAGCATTCGCTGTATTTGATGACATGGTATTTTCTCCGTTTGTATGCCCTGAACACTAGCGGTCCCTTTGACCTGAGAAACGCTCGTTCAGCGATTCGGTGTCAGAATTCGCGAGCAACGGGTCGTCAGCGCCTTTATAGACTCCCGGCTCAAACAATGTAACCGATGGAGACTCATAACAGCCAGTCATGGAGACTGCCAGCAAGAGGGACCCGGCCCACACCGCCAATTTTCGTATCGAAGCATTCATTTGCAAATCTCCCATAGATTACTTGCCGAATAAACAGTCCGCTAGAACAAGATGGGGGGCAATGCAGCCCCCCATCTTGTCCATCACTAAACTGCAGATCCGTAGGCTTTTTCCCAACCCCAGGTTTGAGGCCGGTCACCACGTTTGAGAATCCTTTCACGGTAGATATCTGCAACCATGTCTCCATCCCCTGCCAGAAGAGCCTTCGTTGAACACATTTCTGCACAAAGTGGAAGTTTCCCTTGAGAAACCCGGTTTGCACCGTACTTGTCGTATTCCGCTACAGAGTTGTCATCAACCGGGCCACCGGCACAGAATGTACACTTGTCCATTTTGCCTCGCACACCAAAAGTCTGCTCTGCAGGATACTGCGGTGCACCGAAAGGACAGGCATAGAAACAATACCCGCATCCGATACACAGATCCTTGTCATGCAAGACGATTCCGTCATCAGTCGTATAGAAACAATCGACTGGACAGACCGCAGAGCACGGCGCATCCGTACAGTGCATACACGCTACCGAGATTGATTTCTCACCGACTTCCCCGTCGCCGAGCGTAATCACTCGGCGACGGTTCACGCCCCATGGAACCTCATTCTCGTTTTTACAGGCGGTAACACAACCATTGCATTCGATGCAGCGTTCAGCATCGCAAAGAAATTTCATTTTTGCCATTGTTCTGTCCTCCTGCCTTATGCAAGTTTGATTCGACACAGGGTCACTTTCGATTCCTGCATCTGGGTTACAGAGTCATATCCATAAGTGAACGCGGTATTACACGCCTCACCCCTGACGTATGGCTCAGATCCGGGGGGATACTTGTCGACCAGATCTTCCCCTTCATACCATCCGCCAAAGTGGAACGGTGTAAACACGACACCTGGCGCCACTCGTCGGGTGATCATGCTCTTGACCTTGATTCGGGCACCTTCCGGCGTCTCAATCCAGATCATGTCCCCATCCTTGAGACCGACATCGTTGGCATCCTTCGGATTCACCTCTGCGAACATGTCCTGCTGCAATTCAGCCAGCCATGGATTGGAACGGGATTCCTCACCACCGCCTTCATACTCAACCAGTCTACCGCTGGTAAAGATGATCGGGAAATCCCTGGAATAATCATCTTTCTGGATAGACATATATCGGGTCGGGAGACGATAAAACCGTTTCCTGTCCTCATAGGTCGGATACTTGGCAGCCAGTTCCCGGTCAGGCGTATAAAGCGGCTCACGGTGAATGGGCACCCTATCCGGGAAGGTCCAGACAATCGCTCGGGCCTTGGCGTTTCCGAACGGCGCACAACCATGCTTGATGGCTACACGCTGGATACCGCCCGAAAGGTCAGTCTTCCAGTTCTTGCCATCCGCAAGAGCTTTCTCCTCAGCCGTCAGGTCATCCCACCAGCCGAGCTGCTTGAGCAGGTCCGCCGTGAACTCAGGATGACCGCCCTGAATTTCCGAACCTTTTGGCCAAGAGTCAACCGCCAGGATATTGTTGCCTTCATGCTCAACCCCGAATCGCGCCCGGAAACACAGGCCACCTTCGGCAACCGGCTTGCTGGTGTCATACAACACTGGCGTTCCCGGATGATTCATTTCAGGATTTCCCCAGCAAGGCCATGGCATGCCATAGTAGTCACCATCACAGGGACCACCTTCAGCCTTGAGGGTTGTGGTATTGAAGGTATGCTTGTTTGCCAGGTGGAGCTTCAGTCGCTCGGGACTCTGGCCTGTGTAACCGATCGTCCACATTCCACGGTTGAACTCGCGGGTAATGTCTTCAATATTCGGCTCGTCATTCTCAACCGCGATGTTCTTGCACAACTCATTCTCAAATCCGAACTTCTTGGCGAATTTGTAGAAGATTGTGTGATCGGGAAGAGACTCGAACAGGGGGTCGACCACTTTTTCACGCCACTGCAATGAGCGGTTTGAAGCAGTAACCGATCCGTAAGTCTCGAACTGGGTACAAGCCGGCAACAGGTAAACGCCATCGGTGCGGTCATGCATAACAGCTGCATGAGTCGGATATGGATCAATGATTACCATCATGTCCAGCTTGCTCATGGCCTTTTTCATTTCAGGACCACGAGTCTGGCTGTTTACCGCATGTCCAGCCCAGACCATGCAGCGAATGTTGTCGCTCTGGCCGATGCTTTCTTCAAGCACCCCATCAACCCAACGCGATACCGGAATACCCCGGTAGTTCATGGGATGAGTCGGCTTGCCGTTATCGCCTTCAACCTGTTCCGGATGGAAGCGTCCCTTGACCCACTCGTGTTCAAGATCCCAGACTCTTGACCAGTGCTTCCATGCCCCATCACTCAGGCCATAGTAGCCAGGCAGTGAATGCGACAGTACACAGAAGTCTGTAGCACCCTGTACATTGTCATGGCCACGGAAGATATTCGCACCACCGCCGGACTTGCCAATGTTGCCCAGCGCCAACTGAAATGCACAGTAAGCACGGGTATTGTTATTACCGATGGTATGCTGGGTACCGCCCATGCACCAGACAAAGGTGGCAGGCGAATTCTCGGCCATCATCTGGGCTGCGGTTCTAACCACATCCTCCGGCGCTCCGGTAACTCGCTCGGTTTCTTCAGGGGTCCATTTCTTGACCTCTTCCCGAACTTCGTCCAGACCATAAACACGCTGGCGGATATATTCCTTGTCTTCCCAGCCATTTTCAAAAATGTGCCAGAGCATGCCCCACATGATCGCCACATCGCTACCCGGGCGAATGCGGACAAAATGGTCAGCATGAGCCGCGGTACGGGTGTACCTAGGGTCAATTACGACCATTTTGGAACCATTCTCCTTGGCCCGGAAAATATGCTGCAGGGAGACTGGATGCGCTTCAGCAGGATTCGAGCCGATAAACAGCATCGCCTTGCTGTTGTGCATGTCATTGTAGGAGTTGGTCATGGCACCATAGCCCCAGGTGTTTGCTACCCCTGCGACTGTGGTCGAGTGGCAGATACGAGCCTGGTGATCAACATTGTTGGTGCCCCACATCGCCGCAAATTTGCGGAACAGGTAGGCCTGTTCATTGTTGAACTTGGCAGATCCCATCCAGTACACCGAGTCCGGGCCGGATTCTTCGCGGATCTGGAGCATGCCATCGCCTACCTCGCTGATCGCATCGTCCCAGGACATGCGAACCCATTTGCCACCGACCAGTTTCATCGGGTATTTGAGACGCCGCTCACCGTGACCGTGCTCTCTCACCGATGCGCCTTTGGCACAATGTGATCCCAGATTCAATGGAGAATCAAAATCCGGTTCCTGACCGGTCCAGACCCCATTTTGAACTTCTGCGACAACCCCGCAACCGACCGAGCAGTGCGTACACACACTTTTCTTGATGGTTACAGGACCTATTCTGGCTTCGCTGCTGGCCGCATGCACCTTCTTGACTCGTCCGGGAGTCAGCATGGTAGCTGCTGTCGCCGCTCCTAGGGCAATACCGGACCGCGACAGAAATGTGCGCCGGTCAATGGTCTCGCCCAAACCGGTGAACTTGCCAGTTGGCTCCACCGTTCGTTTGCGTATCAATTTCATCTAATTAACTCCTCAGGTAATTTGACTTTGCTCATGGATAGATACAGTTTCATTTCGTTTCCCAGGGACTCTGGATATCGGTCAAGGCCGATAGTCACAGTCGCGCCAACCGGTAGTACTCACGAATATGTTCGGTCTCACGGTATCCCTTATTCTGATTCTTCACCGGTGCATCTTCCACAGAACCAGCCTGTGTAACACCAACCGCCGCACCCGCACCAATTGCGGTTGTAGCAACCGCTGCACCCTTTAAAAAACTGCGGCGGTGAATGGTTTCTGTCCGGATAGATTTCTTATTCATTTATAAATCTCCAAGTTTGTGGTTTAATTTTGTCTTGCGTATTCCAGCTAGTATGTAATTACATTCAGGTAGTGACTTTCGACTTCCATGTAAGA
>VXPI01000048.1 GCA_009839585.1 Gammaproteobacteria bacterium | reverse complement strand
CCCCCCCCCCCCCCCCCCCCCCCCCCCCCCCCCCCCCCCCCCCCCCCCCCCAATGTTGCCGCTTTCCGGAACAGTCCGGAAAAGACCAGTGCCGGCAGTGCAGGATGCTGCTTCATGATCGTGTCCTGTTTTCGTGGCCTTGCGCTCGCCACGGGTTGTTCATGCAGTACGGCCACAGCGCGGCACCGCTCCGGCTCCGGCTGCCTCCGTCCTTCTGTCAGGCAGGATTATACCCGGTTTTCCGCCGCACGCACGTTTTTTTTTCGATACATGCAGCGGCAGCTGCCCGGCAACCGGGGGAAGGTCCGGGGCGCAGAGCCCCGGGGCCTGGATGCCGGGCTTCCCGTCAACGCTGACGCTGTAGGCTTCGGGTTCTTCCCCTGCCGTGGAGCCTTCGGGGATCCCTGCCCGGAGGGAGACCTCCCGGCAGGCCGTCAGCACCTCCGCCATCTTCTGATCGAAGTCGGGATCCCGCTTCTCCGGACAGTAGCGGATGCGGTGCGGCTTCCGTTCATGCTCGCCCAGGATCCGCCACACCGTCATCTTCGTGGCTCCCGGCCGGGACGCGGGGCATCCCGGAGCGCCTCTTCCACGCCCGTGGCCAGGGCCTTGTCGATGCACCGGTACACCGTCGGCCGCGATACTCCGGCCTTCCGGGCAATCTCCTTCAGCGGCAGGCCCCGTTCATGAGCCAGCAGGATCCGTGCCCGCTGCACCTCGCGAACCGGTGCCGTCTGCGAACCGGCCAGCGCACGAAGCATCGCACGCTCTTCGTTACTCATGACCGGGGCAGGTCTTTCCGTCTTTCGAGCCATCATGGCCTCCATCAGCAGTTCAGGGATGGCTGCCATAGTCAGAACCGGCTGTAATGGCAATACTACAATGTTACTCTGTACTCAGGCCGCGGACTAACGGATATGTCAAACATTCATGAACCGAAGCCCTGGTCTCAGTGTTCGAATCCGTCAAGCCACTCGGCAAGCTTCTCGACCATCACTTGCCCGTAACCGCGAAAGAAATGGGTCGCACCCTCAACCGGGATTTGCATCGACATGGGGTTGCCGTTCTGCTTCAGCAATTCCTGTCGATAAGGGACCATCTCCAGAGGACGCGGGTACTCTCGGGTACCATAGATATCCAGTACCGGGATCGCAAGATTGCCGATCGGGAAAGGAGTCTGCAAATCCTGACCGATGTCAGTCGTCCCAAGCCCCATCGCAATATACCCGTCAATTGGCGGATCAGAAGTACTGTTCATCCAGTCATTGGCCATATGCACACCGCAACTGTGTGCCGCCAGCACAATCCTTGTTGCCCCCTGTTCTGCAAGATAACGAATGGCTGCTTCAATGCGAGGATGCGCGTATTTGAGAATCGGCAAATAATCAAGATAGGTTTTGCCCTTCTCCAGTACCGGCATCTGAACCGAAAGAGTATCCCAGCCATGCTCGGACAAACCGACCCGAAGCGGTCCGATCAACTCCTCTTCATCAAGATGAACATCCCGGCCATGCAGCAGAATCACTGCACCCCTTGAATCATCAGCCTCAATATAGACGCTCAGAAATTCCCGTTCGCCATCAAAAAGCCATACTGCATCACCATCGAAAAGATAAGGTTCGATTTGTTCATTGATGCGCGCTTCCCGGCTATAGTCGGGTACATCATCGCCCAATGCAGGGATTGCCGGAATGACTGCACAAGACAGCACAGCCATAAAAAACCGTGCAAGTTGCCAAACTACCCTGATAGTCCAGAGCGGAATCCGGGAATAATCATCCAGATGCCTCTCGCCCCGGGATGCCGATAATGGCACGCACCAATCAGCGAATCGATTGTTCAATGCTCGTTGACCACCCATCGGACCGCTTGATGCATACAGCCTGGTCAGATCAGGTGAGCGATCAACCCTTCAATACTGTCTCTCGCATCACCGAACAGCATTTTTGTGTTGGGTTTGAAGAACAACGGGTTTTCAATGCCTGCGTATCCACTCGCCATACTGCGCTTCAGGACAATCACTTCACGCGCATTCCAGGCTTCGATGACCGGCATTCCGGCAATGGGCCCCTCGGGATCATCAATGGCAGAAGGATTCACTATATCATTGGCGCCAATCACCATGACCATGTCTGTATCGGTCAAGTCTTCCTGGATTTCGTCCATCTCCAGAACAATGTCATAGGGGACTCGAGCCTCGGCAAGCAATACATTCATGTGCCCCGGCATCCTGCCGGCTACCGGGTGGATCGCAAAGCGGACATTCACTCCTTTCTCACGCAGTCTGCGCGTCAGTTCGTAAACCGCATGCTGAGCATGTGCAACTGCCATCCCGTAACCTGGGACAATAACGAGTGAGCTGATACTGTTCAGTGTAGCACCGCACTCATCCTGGGAGATTTCGACAGCAGTACCCTGATCAGTCTGGCCAGCTCCGGAACCTGTGCTCTGGCCTCCAAAGCCGCCCATGATAACGCTGATGAATTTACGGTTCATGGCGCGACACATGATGTAACTCAGGATTGCACCACTGGATCCGACCAGTGCCCCGGTCACGATCAACAGGTCGTTGGAGAGCATGAAACCGGTCGCTGCCGCCGCCCATCCAGAGTAGCTATTGAGCATGGAAATTACCACCGGCATATCGGCACCGCCGATCGCCATCACCATATGCACACCAAACAACAGGGCAATAACCGTCATGATTACCAATGCAGTCATGCCATGAGGAATACCTGCCGCCTGTATGAAGTCATAGCCATACCAGATACAGATTAGAAGACCCGCGAGATTAACCAGGTGCCTGCCCGGAAAAATCATCGGTTTGCTGGTGATAAATCCGTTCAGCTTGCCAAATGCGATTACCGATCCGGTGAAGGTCACCGCGCCGATCAAGATGCCCAGATAAATCTCAACCTCATGCACAACCTTCTCGGCACCGCTGTACAAGCCTTCACTGCCAAGATAGCTTGAAAAACCGACCAATACTGCCGCCAGCCCGACAAAACTATGTAGGAGGGCCACCAGTTCAGGCATCTGCGTCATCTGGACCCGGCTTGCCCGCCAGGCACCTACGGCACCGCCCAACAGCATGGGAATCAGGATATAGACATAACTTTCAATGCTTTCATGGAAGGCTGTCGCCACAATGGCGATTGCCATGCCAACCATGCCGAAGATATTTCCCCTTCGTGCACTTTCCTGATGGCTGAGTCCACCAAGACTGAGAATAAACAGGATACTGGCTATGATGTATGCGCCAGTTATTGCACCTTGATATGCCGAGACTTCCATGGCTATTCCTTCCTGAACATCTTGAGCATGCGCTGGGTAACGAGAAACCCGCCTGCAACATTTATGGATGCAATGGTCACGGCTACGATGGCAAGCCAGACTGCCAGTTGACTCGAAGCATCGATTTGCAGCATCGCCCCGATCAGGATAATGCCGCTGATCGCATTGGTTACACTCATCAATGGCGTATGCAGTGCAGGGGTAACATTCCAGATCACTTGCCATCCGATGAAACAGGCCAACACGAAAACCGTGAAATGCATCATGAATGAGGCCGGAGCAACCGAGCCCATGGCAATCAGCAGAATACCGGCAACGCCCATTCCAATGAGCGTGGATACAGCTCGATTTCGGGGAGTCGTTTCTACGACAAGCTGACTCTCGCTCGGTGCGGAAGTGCTTTTTGGTGGAGCCACTGATGTCTCGATTGGCGGCGGAGGCCAGAGGGTCTCGCCCTGTTTGACGACGGTGCTCCCCCGCACGATATCGTCCTCAATGTCCAGAACGAGATTGCCGTCTTTCCCGGGAGTGAGATCGCTAAGCAAGTGGAAAATATTTGCCGCAAAAAGCACACTCGCCTGATGTGCCATGCGTGATGTCAAGTCCGTGTAGCCGATTATGGTCACACCATGATCGGTTACCGCCTCGTTCGGCACCGTGAGTTCGCAGTTGCCGCCCTGTTCTGCCGCCAGATCGACAATCACGCTGCCCGGCCGCATTGAGTGCACCATTTCAGTGGTTATCAACTTGGGTGCAGGCCTGCCCGGTATCAAGGCGGTGGTGATGATGATATCGACATCCTTGGCCTGTTCGGCGAACAACGCCATTTCAGCCTCGATGAAGGCTTCACTCATCACCTTGGCATATCCACCGGTACCCTCTCCTTCTTCCTCAAACTCAAGATCCAGGAATTCCGCATTCATGCTTTCGATTTGATCCTTGACTTCCGGACGCGTATCAAAGGCTCTGACAATGGCACCAAGACTGACTGCCGTACCGATCGCTGAGAGTCCGGCTACCCCAGCACCAATCACCAGCACCTTGGCCGGAGCAATCTTGCCGGCGGCGGTAATCTGGCCAGTGAAAAACCGCCCAAAATGATTGCCAGCCTCCAGCACCGCCCGGTATCCGGCAATATTGGCCATTGAGGACAGTATATCCATCTTCTGGGCACGTGAGATTCGCGGGATCGCATCAAGGGCCAGCACCGTACCTCCTGCCTCGGCAATCTGTGCAGTCATCTCCTCTCGAAGTGCCGGTTCATATGCTGAGATCAGCATCTTCGAGTCACGAATCAGGGTTGACTCATGACAGTCCATCTCGGAATGCATCTCGGGAGGCCGTATCTTGCATACGATATCGGAACGATCCCAGAGCGAGGCCGCATTCTGGGCAACCTCGGCACCGGCATCAGCATAATCCTGGTCGGCAAAGCCTGCGGATACACCAGCCCCGGCTTCAATTAGAACGTCATAACCCAGACCCTTTATTCGCTTGACTTCATTAGGCGTACATGACACTCGTTTTTCGTTCGCCGCAATTTCTTTTGGAATGCCTACAATCACGAATGATTCACCATAGATTTGGAAAGTTCAGAAATTAAATTGAGGCGCATATTGTAACAATAGCTGCCCCTTTATTGCATAATCAGGTTTGCGCCCAGTAAGCTCGTTGCGGCACGGCAAACAGGTTCTACGCCCCAGGCCGCAATCTTAAAACCGTCACCCCGGAAAAATCATGAATATGCTGAAATTCACTTATGGAACCACGGTGTTTCTTTCATCGGCTATGCTCATGGTGCTTGAGATTACGGCAGGACGCATCATTGCACCTTATGTTGGCAACTCTCTGTATAGCTGGACCTCGGTCATCGGAGTGGTATTGGCTGGGCTCTCATTTGGCAATTGGCTCGGTGGATGGCTTGCGGACCGCAATCACAGACACCGCACTCTCGGAATTGCCCTCGGTATTGGTGCGCTTGCCTCACTTCTGGTGCTGGCCATGCTTCCTGCTTATGGTACCTTGATTCGGGGTCAATTGCTCAGTCTGGCGTGGACCAGTCTTCTACTGGTTTTCGGGTTGTTTCTGGTACCGGCGATTTTACTCGGTGTTGTTTCTCCTCTGGTCACCACACTCTACCTCAGGATTGACGAAAGTACCGGCCGTGCGGTTGGGTTGCTGCATGCACTCGGCGCAACCGGCAGTATCTTTGGCACATTCGCTGCCGGTTTTGTGCTTATCCAGTGGATCGGCACCCGCTGGACCATCATCATGGTAGCCATTGTTCTGGCACTGCTAGCCCTGCCCTGGCTGGTCCGTGGCCCACATCGAACCCCCCTCTTGATGTCCTTGCTGGTTGCAGGGCTTGGCATGGCCGCAGTCACGGATCGCATGAATGGATTTGTCGCACCATGCGATATTGAAAGCCAGTATTACTGTCTTCGGGTAATTGACAATCATGATCAGCCGGGCACCATGAACACCCGTTCGCTGGCGATTGACCATTTGATCCACGGCACCAACGACCTTGATGACCCTGAATCCCTGTTAACCCCGTATATCCACGGAATGGATACGTTGATTGAGTCTCGATTTTCTCGTAACACCCCCTTGCGGTATTTCTTTGCAGGCGGTGGTGCATACACCTACCCCAGAGCCCTGGCTGCCCGGCATGGGGAGAGTGAAATCGTGGTGAGCGAGATTGATCCGGCCGTCACGAAAATCGCACAATCCGAGCTTGATCTGGATATCTCGGAGATGACTGTCCATCATGATGAATCACGCTATGTACTGGGGCGCTATGGGCCGAATCGTTTTGATGTGCTTGTACTTGATGCATTTCATGATGTTGGTTTCCCACATCACCTGGCGACCCGGGAATTCAACAACCTGATCAAGAATAGACTTTCTGAAAACGGTTTGTTCCTGATCAATGCAATCGATCAGTTTCCGAACAGCATTTTGATTCGCACCTTGCTCAAAACCCTGAAGGAAAGTTTTGAGCATGTTGAAGTCTGGATTGAACGCCCATCGGGTTCCCAGAACCGTCTAACCTTCATTCTGTCGGCGTCGAATCAGCCGTTCGAATTTGCCGAGATCGAGTCAAAGCACGGGGTTTTCAGGGTTTGGTACAACATCACTGATTTCATTGAAGAGCAGAGCCTGAAGTATGACGCAATCACCCTGACTGACGATTACGCCCCGATTGAGCGTTTGATCAGCGTACTCTTTACGAGCGCACAACAACTCTAGTTCTGTATTTTCTCAACCTACGCTGTACATGCAGCCGGCATCGAACCGTGCCCTGGCCTCGCCGCTCGTTAACGCATGACGAGAAACCTCTCCCGCTTCCTGCCAGGAACTGGCCTTGCCGCTATGCATAAGTGCTATTGCGGCACCATAAACCAAACTGTCATGCATGGGTCCTGGTGCACCAGCCAATGCCTCTCGCCCTAACTTCAGGGTGGCTGAAACAACCGGGGTCAGTGCCTTGATGTTGTGAAAATTGCTATTTTCAAAAGCATCGGCATAATCTTCATCCACGGGAACCATGCGTTTTTCCCGTTCGATGCCCAGTTCAAATGGAGAAAGCTTGTGCATGGCAAGGGGGGAGTTTTCAACATACCCGAAATATCTTGAAACCTGACTCAGGGAAGGAATGCACCCGCCTTCAACCCCCTTGACCAGGATCATTGACTGAAATCCAGCATGTCTTGCTATCGCTTCATAAACCGGAGGATAGGCCTTGTGCACATAGCCAGTATAAAGATGGGTTTTTGACTTGCCGGATAATGGCTTTATTACGACTTCCAAAGTCGAGATCAGTGATCGTTTGACCATTTTGTCACGCAGCCCGCAAAGTTCATGCAGTTCCGGCAAGTATTGTTGCTGATCAAGGTAAGCCCACCCAACCTGTGGGTCGTTGATCTTTTTTACCGCATCCTCGGGAGATAAATAGACTGGATATCCAGTAGATTCCAGCACCTGATGCCCGGTTATTCCATATTTTGGGCCCATTTGGCGCACTCCATGAAGATATGCAGGTATCCCACAGGCTGCCAGTACCGCCGGCAAAAAGGGAGTGGCCGGTAATCCTCGGACAAATCCATTGAATGGGTCGGAAATAGACAGCAGTTCATCAGCCTTTACATTCGCATACCGACAGTGCTCTTTCAGGGCATCCAGAACACCCAGATTCTCATCATCGGTTTCCCGTTTCATGCGAAGCGCGATCAGGAAAATCGCCGTCTGAACGGGGTCAACTTGACGTTTCAGTATGATTTCAAAACCATCTCTGGCCTGTTCCCGCGTCAGGGGCTTGCTGAGTTCAGGACCGGTTGCAATACGCTGTATATAGAAGCGCATTCTCTTTTTTGGCAGGTCAAGGTTCATCGCCTTAATTCATATTCCCTGTCAATCCTGATGGGCAGGGTTCTCCTTGGTACAACTGTCCAAACCAATCCGAGTTGTCTTTCAGAGACAGCATAACTGTCCATACCGGTGCATTCATTATCTACGGTTTGCTTCACTCGTCCAGCTATTCCCCGGGTAGCGACCTTAAATAATCACCAAAAGACGGGATGGGTATTCGATAGTATTTAGGAGGATTTTCCATCTCCATCAAGATACCGGTATGCAAGGCATTGTTCAAAAAGTCGTCAAAAACTGTTGAATCCTTCAGCACGGGTGCAGTCAGTTCGCGCAACCTGGAAAGAGAAAAGATACCATTAGGTATTTCAATTTCCATTAACGCCAGTTGTTTGTATAGGAAGGGTTCCTGGGAACATGCGCGGAGACGTCGGGCATAGTAATCTTCCTTAAGTTTCTGGCCAAGCGTGATTGCCTGCACCAGCAAATCTTCATTGATATTTCCGCCATGATCGAAAATTACCTGGCCAGCGGCCACTGATACGCTGTTGATATGCTGGGGCCAACCCTGTGAAAGCTCGGCAAAGGCATTAACCCATGCTTTCTGGGCAGGGCCTGTGAATTGATAGGCGTCGAATATGTCCCGGATCGCCCATGCTGTGTCCTCATCAGAAAGAGTGCCCAAAGCCACTACGCGTCCTCTGGGAGATCGTGACAGACCACAATCATCCAGTACCTTTTCAGTATCACTCAAGCCAAAGAAGGCGGCTAGCAAGGGAATCTTGTCGGGTGGGTTACTCAGGCAATCCAGTACCCCTTTCGTCGTACCCTTTATCGGGGTATTCTGTGCTTCATCAACGAAAATCACGGTGTGAAAGTTCTTCAACAGTCCGGCCGCATTCTGGAAAACCCGCTGTGAATATATTCTGGGTTCCTGATCATATGGCGTCTTCCCTCCTATAGAAATACCGGCGATGCCAACGCCTCTTTCAGAAAGGTCATGGTACATTTTTCGACCTATTTCCAGAATACTCTTCAGCTTTCGGGCACCACTGCCGGACACCGTCTCCGATAACCGTTCACTTTCCGCATTGACCGCTTCAATAAGCAACTTCACAACTTCAACAGAAGACTCCAGGTTTTCCGGGTTAATGTCGACCGCTACCCACGGATCATCCAGGGTCGAATGAAGGCGAACCGCTTCCATGCACTCCGCCATCAATGCAGTCTTGCCTGCGCCCGGCGCACCCTTAAAAATCATTGTGCCACCGCCAATATGTCCTTCCCCGAGGCTTGAAACAGCATCACGGAAAACCTTGTACTCCGAATCGCGCCCCCGAAAAAAGGGTTCCCTGCCGACTTCTGCACGGTCTGTAAGCTTCAACCATTCCTTCAACGGCAATGGCTCGGCAGATGGTGGTTTTGGAAAGGGGTCTTGATTCATGGATCAATCTAACCGGTAGGTTAAGTATTTAGAAGTGGACTTCAAGCATACAGATAGGAGATTTAACAACAGCCAGTTGTCAATGCTGCAACAGTTTATCTCGTTGGATTAGTTTATCACTTTCTGCCAGTCATGAAATATGCACGGGTATGCGTCAAAATACTGGTCGACCCGGTCTCACACTCCTGACTACACCAAAACCATAGACGAAATTGAATAATTTCTGTTACGCGGCCAAATGCTATCCAATCATTTGATGAAGGGTAACTACTCGTACCCTGCCTGCGTCAATACTGTTTCAAACAGGATTTGTAA
>VXPI01000093.1 GCA_009839585.1 Gammaproteobacteria bacterium | reverse complement strand
GTGCCGCCAGCAGTCTGCCTAATCAGGGTATCTTAATTGATACATTGCTTTTACAGGAGGCACTTGCCAGCTCTGAGATAGAAAATATCGTAACGACACAAGACAAGGTTTTTCAAGTTGGTCTATCCGTTGGCAACGTTACCATTGAAGCAAAGGAGGTAGATCGATATCGTGTTGCAATGCAACGAGGCTATGAAAAATGGCAAGAAAATGGATTCATCAGCGAAAACATGCTAATCGAGATGTACCGTGTATTGAAACAGCGCAATGATGGCTACCGGATGGGCGCAGGAACAGTATTGCGTAATGAACAGACTGGCGAGATAGTCTATGAACCACCACAGAGCCAAAACGATATTATTGCCTACATGCGACAACTCGAGCAAGTCATCAATGATAGTGATTCATGCAATAATTTGGACCCACTTATCAAGATGGCATTGATACATCACAAGTTTGAAAGCATCCACCCCTTTCCGGATGGCAACGGTCGGGTTGGACGAATGCTTAATGTGCTTTATCTTATACACTGCGGTCTTTTGGATTCGCCAATTCTATATTTGAGCCGAGCGATTAACCGGACCAAACCGGACTATTATCGTCTTTTACAAGCCGTACGGGATGAGGGGGTCTGGGAAAAGTGGGTTGAATATATGCTCAATGCAGTTGCCGAAACAGCGTACTCCACAGTGCAGCTGATCATTAGCGTTAAAGACCTGATGATGCAAATGAAACATCGAATGCGCAAAGAGTTGCCGAAACTCTATTCTCATGATCTTCTGAACAATCTGTTTCGTTATCCTTATACTCGAATTGAGTTTCTGGAAAGAGATCTGCCATACACTCGACAGACAGCACGGAAGTATCTGGAGATGTTGAGTGATTCTGGATTTGTAAACAAGGTTAGTGCTGGTCGAAACAATTATTATATTAATCATGCGCTTGTTGAATTGTTTATGAATGTGCCCATTGTTCCAACATCCAATTCTGAAGAAGCGTCCACTGATTGATTCGATTACCATGTGAATGCTTATTCCACTGTCGAATTGGCATCCAGTCAGGTTGATATTAATGATTGTCCTTCCAACGCCGTCATTCGAAATTTATAGCAAGGGTTAATCGCAAGTCCTTGCTAGATTTGACTTTTGAAATCATAGCCTCACCATCCTTTCAGGTGGAAAACTCGCAATCACTCCCCTGACCCTATCAGATTAGAACCCCATTAGCCTACCCCTGACGGCTCCGCCAGCCGGATATGTTTCAAGTGGTTGCCGAAAACTTTTCGATTTCCAGGTAGCCACTCCCATGCATCGTCAGATTTCCACTCAAGGAGCATCTTCTTGAATATCGATCCATTACATTACATGATATGCTTACGGCTAACCATTATGTTTGGCTCAAACATCGATCACAGATGAAGATTTTTCGCAATCTGGCAATTGTTGCGTGGTTTGGGGTACTGTTGCTTTCACAAACTGTGCATATGCCGGCCTGGGCGCAGAGCTCCGAAAACACAGAAAGAGGGGAATTTTACGGGGCGATCGAAACCACGCATCCGGACTGGTTCAAGGAAAGTTTTCTGGACTTCGAAGAAGATATTGCGGAAGCCGAAGCCCAAGGCAAACGCCTGGTTCTTTACTTTCACCAAGATGGCTGCCCCTACTGCAATGTGCTGGTAGAGGACAACTTCAAAAACCCGAACATCTTGAGTTTCATGCAGGATAATTTCGATTTGATTGCGATCAATATGTGGGGGGATCGCGAGGTCGTCCAGGTAGGCGGTCAGCTGTTTACCGAAAAAACACTGGCTGCAGCCTTGAACGTTGATTTCACTCCAACGTTATTGTTTTTCTCAGAAGATCGTGAAGTCGTTTTTCGGCTTGATGGCTACCGTCCACCCGATGAATTTACTCATATCCTGAATTATGTGGCTGGGCAAAAGGAGCGTGAATATTCTTATCCAGAATATCTGGCTGCGGTATCCGAATCTGACTCCACTACACCGCTCAGTCAGCCCGGATGGCCGGTTCTGGAACTTTTCGACTTGTCCCAGACCGGAGCACGGCCACTGGCTGTCCTGTTTGAGGAACCGGACTGTGAAGCCTGTCAGTTACTGCATGAAAAAACATTCAAGGATGAGGGTGCGGCACCGATTCTTGAGCAGTTCAATCTCGTTCGATACAACCGTTGGTCAGAAGATCCGGTGGTTCGACCAGATGGCACTGCGTCGACCATCCGACAATGGTCACAGGACCTGGGTATTGGATTTACACCAGCGATTGTCTTGTATGGTACGGGCGGGCAACAGGTAATCGTGCTGGATGCGATGTTCAAGACCTTTCATGTACTGGGTGCTCTGGAATATGTGGCATCCGGTGCTTATCAGCATCAGCCGAGTTTCCAGAGGTACCTGAGCGAAAGAGCTGACTTGATCCGGGAGTCTGGTCAGGATGTCGATATTTGGCGCTATTGACTGCCGTCTGTGACCGGGTTATGAGACTCGCACACTGGAGGTGATACCCGATTTGAGCAATGAATCTTCGCATAATATGCAAAGCTCCGGGAATACTGCTAAAATCCGGGTATATGTCGGTTAGCCGGACGACCGTTCCAAGCGCTTAGGATGCCTAAATTTAGCCTGGCCAGGCACCGGCATGAATGAGGTTCAAGCAATGAATATGGCGACTAAAATTCTGATAACACTGTTTTTTATTGCCACTAACAGCATAGCCGGCACCACCATCTCCGAAGAATTCTTGACGAACTCGCAGGATATGCGACTATATCAAACAGAATCTTCCTCCGATGACGATACCGAGGGCGATAAAGAAGAGCAGGATAGTACTGGAACGCCCACCGAACTGATTCTTGATACCGAACCCGAATGCTGATTCTTGATCATCATTCCTTTTTCTTTCAAAACCGCCAGCCTATCGGCCCGGATTCTTATATCCAAGTGCAAAGCCCTACACAGAGCCAGTAATTCGCTCTTGGTCGTTGGTCAATCCAAACGACATTAGTCGCATAATGGCTTGTCATCATATCCACGAGCAATCCATTTCGCTATTTTCCAACCAACAAACGGGGTTGTCTCCCGCTTGATTTTTCGGAACAATATCAGCGTACAAATTTGCTATACTGATTGATTAACCATAAATCAGAAATGATACAGGAGGACAACCAATGAAAAAATCTTTGATTATTGTCATTACTGCACTGACCCTCGGCCTGAGCATCAGTGCACAAGCCGAAAACAAGCCAGTCGGAATTACCCCGGACCTGATGTCGGTAACCATCATGCACAACGGCCAGCCCGTTGAAGTCATGAGGAACCAGGACAACAGTAACACTGTACTTCCGGCATATTCCCGAACCTCTCGCCCCTGCCCCCCATTTTGCATTCAGCCGATGTCACTGGCACCCGGCGTGGAAACACTGGGTGAAATCGAGGTGCTTGATTATGCGTCCAAAATGTCCGGCGGCGATTCCAGCATTCTGCTCATTGACTCTCGTACGCCAGACTGGGTGGCAAAAGGTACCATACCGGGAGCAGTAAACATCCCCTGGACTGACCTGGTACCGGCGAAAGGTGCTACCACAGAAGGTATCACCAGTATCATGACCGACCAATTCAATGTTGCTACCGTTGGTGGAGCGGATGTTTTTGCGATTGATGAAGCGCTGGCCAATAACACGGTCTCTGAAGTATTCGATTACTCGAACTGCAAGACACTGGTGCTATTTTGTAACGGCATGTGGTGCGGTCAATCACCAGCAAGCATAAGTACCCTGCTCAAATACGGCTATCCAGCCGAGCGTATCAAGTGGTATCGTGGTGGTATGCAAACCTGGGAAATTCTGGGACTGTCAACCGCCAAGCCCTGATTCCATCAATCCGGGGACATCATTGTAATGTCCCCGGGTTACCCATCATCTTGCGATGGCTACATAGGTTCCGAACTCCGGCAACTGTTCGGGGTTATCAACATAAATCCTGACAACCCCTCTGATTGCAATCACTTCAATACGTTGAACCATTGCGGGCCTTGCAGTCCCGGTCATGTCAATCAAACTGACTGTTGCGCCTGCCTCAGGCAACTGGTTGCTCGTTTCCCCTAATGCCACTTCCAACACCTTGTCGCCGGCACCAAACAGTATCTGGACAGTCGGAGGCACATCAGGATTGACACGCTCTCCCTGATGAACAGACCAGTCGATTACGACTCCCGCCTCAGGTGCCAGAATGCGACTCAATTGAATGAAATGCTCCTGTTCAGCCAGTTCCCGGGCACGAAGGTCCTGAACATGCATTCGTTGTTTATGGTTATTCTGGGACGCTTCCAGTTCACTGAGCGACAGGGAACCTTCATCATATAACTCCACATCCCGTTCATAGGCTCGATTGGCCTCTGCAAAAAGGGCGTCTGCCAGTTCCGATGCACTTTGAGCAGCTTTCAGTGCGGCCTGAAGATGGGCATCCTGCAAGGCTAACAACACTGTATTTTTCTCGACTTGCATGCCTCTTTCAGCAGGAAACGTGCGAACCTCGCCACTGACACCGACGCCCAAATGATAAACACGTTCATGCGAGACCTGCCCGATCAATTCCCCAAAAGCGGGGGCTGCAAAGAACACCAGTATATTGAGGTGAAAAAACAGAATCGACTTTTTGCCAATACTCATGGTCGTCCTCCAATTCAGGAATTGTTCGCTTCAGCAGGCAACATGGTTGTCAGCGTGTCCAATTGTTCCCAAATCAGGACCTTTTCATAGTTCGCTTTCATAAGCCTATACAAGGCTTTTGCGACATTCAGGTTACCCTCTCCGATACTCGCTCGGTAGTCTAGTTCATATTCCAGTCTGATTCGGTCCAGTTCGTGCTCCCGGTATTCCAGTTCCCTGTTCGCTGCGTTTATCTCGAGCTGATTGCTTTCTAGTTCCTGAACGAGTTCCAGGACTTGAATGCGCAATTTGTATTCGACCGAATTCAATTCGGCACTGTATTGATCGAGTTCTGCCATGGTCTCAACAATTTCAGCATCTCGGCTAAGCCCCGAAAAAATCGGAAAGCTGAGAAAGGCCGAAGCGCGTAGATCATCCCGACTTCCGGGATAGCTTTCTGAATAACCAATTGCTTCAAACTTCAATCCAAGAGTTGGCCGCTGCATTTTGGCTGCCTGCAGTCGCTTTTGACCCGCAGCAATATTCAAACGTGCAATTTCCATTTCAGGTGCATTCGATAACGCTTTTGCCAGAATTTCATCATATTCCGGAACGGGGCGATCATAGACTGACAGGTCTGGTTCAACCATTTGATCCGGATAGGCTTCAGGACGATTCAGCACCAAGGCAAGTCGAAGACGGGTTCTCCGTCTTTGGTTATCAACCTCGCTACGTATTGCAAACTTATCAAGATAGCGTACTTCTCTCTGTGCCACCTCGACCGGATTTGCGTCCTCGAACCGTTCCATCTTCTCAAGTTCCCGGTCATATTGCAGGAACGCCAGCGTCATATCTTCATCGGCAACGATGTAGGCATAGTCGGACAGAATCACATTCAAGAAAGCCTTGATGGCCTGCAGACGATTCTCGGCTCGAACTCTCTGATAATTAAGCTGCCTGGCATCAAGACTAAGGCTGGCACCATCATGTCGGGTTTGCGTCATGCCAAAATCGCTCAATGGTGTATTCACCACCAACCGAATTCGGCTGTCATCAATAAATTCAGTGCGTGAAGGGATGTGCCGGTCGGCCTGTCGGAGTTCGGCCTCTGCATAGACCCGGGTTGTCTGCCTTGCCTGCACTGACAACACTTCGGACCTGGCTTTGCTGATCGAGGCTTGTGCGGACATCACATCAGGGTAATTCTGATCAAGCATGTCAAGTGCCTTCTCCAGCGTCAGCACATCCGGAAAGGGTTCAGGCGCAACGGTTGCTGCTTGCCCAGATTCCATGGAAAAAGCCAGTAGTACAGCCCATCCAGCCACCAACAGCCGATGTCCGGGTCTTACAGACATCCTGAAAATCTATCGAGCAGGGCTTATCGAGAATAGGCAGTCAGGACTTTGCTTGCTCTCGGCGATACTTGCTGAATTTCATGTCCTGATATTTCTCTTCGATCACATAGTTTCCGAGCAGGATGAAATCATCAGCGCTCTTGAGTGCTCCGGTATATCGGGTAATCAGCTCACCCTGTGGATTGAAAAAGGCAAATACCGGAGTGGCCCGAACTCTCATGGACTTTAACGCAAACTCACTTTCCTCGATTTCATTTCCATCAAAATCAATGACCATCAAATCGCCCTCTGCGTCCATGGCAATAACCCGGAAATTTTCCTGATAGAAGGCCTGGACGGATGCCCGGTTGAGTACCTGTTTCTTCATCCTCTCACACCATGGGCAATCCTTGGTCTCGAACATGACTACAAGTGCGGTTTTTTCTTCGTCCTGAACGATCTCTAGTTCTTCCTGCAAATCACCGAATGTTGCTTCAAAAAAGTTCCCCGGATCGACGAGAGTATCCTCTGCAACAGCACACTGGAAAATCATGAAAAACGCAATAATCCAGCTTATTTGACCGGTTCTGGATTGTTTGTCTGAAGTGTTCATCGTTCTAACCTGCAATTTTGTTTGGACGCTAATTCATTCGACTCGATAAATTTTTGAAATAGACTGATTCGCAAATTCTGATCACGGCTGGATCACTTACCCCAAAGTGAGGAAAACAGGTCTTTCATGGCCTGCCATGAATCCTGGTCGGCTTGCTCGTTGTATCCGACCGGGATACCGTGTTTCTGGGCGTTATGATCAGCCTTTGGACTGGTAAAACCATGCCCTGCCCCCTGATGGACGATTACCTCATAATTCGCGCCAAGCCGGTTCATCTCCTTGCGGAATGCTTCAACATCATCCATGGAAACCATGGCATCATCTTCACCGTGACAGACCAGAATCCGAGCCTGAATACTGCCGGGCTCAGGCGTATGAAAGGGGGAAAGAATGCCGTGGAAACTTACAGCAGCAGAAAGAGGCAATCCCAAGCGGGCCATATGCAGCGCCATTGCGCCGCCAAAACAATAACCGATGGCTGCAGATTTACCGGCATCGACACTCGGTTGCGCCCGTAGTAAATCATGCCCTGCACGCAAGCGGGTACTTGCCAGATCGATATCGCTTAACACAGAATTCATGGCTACGGTGGCCTGTTCCGGATTTTCCGCTTGATACCCATCTCCATACAAATCGATTCCAAGTGCTGTATAGCCCAGTTCCGCCAGCATGTCGCAGCGGTGCCGAATATAGTCATTGATCCCCCACCATTCATGTATGACTATGACGCCCGGTGTCGGTTGCTGGTCTGACTTGGCTAACGCCAGGTAGCCTTGGTGTTGCGTGTTGCCACATTGGTATTGCACGTTTTTATTTTGCGTATTCATAGAACAAACTCCAGCCTCTCACTTTGCAACCCGATAAATATTTTGCATGGCTTTTTCCCGATAGCATTGACTTTATCATACTCCAAAAATCAAGGTCTGACCCGATTTTCAGCAATGCCGTGAACCCATCAGGCTGAATACGCCTTGATAACGAATGCCCGTTCTACAAATTCACCGGAAAATCGGCAAGCTAGACATATAATCAATTGATCACTGAATTTTTTCCATTTTTTCGAGACCAATGAAGCACCTTCCACTGATGGTCAACGTGTCAGACCGGCGATTCCTGATTGTTGGAGGCGGAAATATCGCCACACGTCGTGCACGGATCATTAATCAGGCAGGTGCCTTGATTGATGTTGTGGCCAAAAGTGCAACCGAGGAAATCAAGGGCATCGCAATCCAGAGAGGGGGGAGATATATTGAGCGTTCCTGGACAGCAGAAGATATCACTGAAGACTATGCATTCGTGATTGCCGCTACGGATGATTATCCTCTCAACCAGGAAATTCGCGAGGCATGTCTATCGATGAATATTCCGGTTAACGTGATAACTGACGCATCCTCATCGGACTTTACATTCCCTAGCGCCATCTACAGATCGCCGATGACGATTGCGGTATCGAGCGGCAGCGCCTCTCCACTGCTTGCGCGCCTTCTCGCCGAACGCATCGATGCACTAATCCCGGTAAGCTATGGCAGACTCGCTGGAATGGTCGGAAAATACCGGCATAAGGTTCGTGAATCGTTAATGGAACCCGATGACCGGAAACGATTCTGGGGAAAAGTGCTGCAGGGTGCTGTAGCCGAGCATGTTTTCTCGGGAAACCATGAAGATGCCGAAGCATTGCTTGAAAGCTACCTCAACAAGCCCGAACACCATGTTGGTATTGGCGAGGTTTACTTGATTGGCGCAGGCCCGGGCGACCCCGACTTGTTGACGTTTCGCGCCTACCGATTGCTGCAGCAATCCCAGGTTGTACTTTATGACCGATTGGTCTCGAAGCCTATTCTTGACATGATAAATCCGGAAACAACCATGATTCATGTCGGGAAACGCCGGTCTCACCATTCCGTACCCCAAACCTGCATTAACGAGATGCTTGTCGAATATGCACAGAAAGGGCTACGGGTTGCACGACTCAAGGGCGGAGATCCATTCATCTTCGGTCGGGGTGGTGAAGAAATCGAGAAGCTGGCCGAGCAGCGCATCCCTTTTCAGGTAGTTCCTGGCATCACGGCAGCCTCTGGATGTGCCAGTTATAGTGGTATTCCACTTACTCATCGGGATCATGCCCAATCAGTGCGATTTGTCACGGGACAGCTTCGGGACGGTACTGTCAATCTGCCCTGGGACCAGCTAGTCGTAGAAAACCAGACGGTGGTAATCTACATGGGATTGAACGGTTTGCCAGTCATCTCTGAAAAGCTCATCACAAATGGCATGCCACCTGACATGCCAGCATCACTCATTGAACGAGGCACCACACCCGATCAAAGAATACATTGTGCAACGATTTCAACCTTGCCTGCCCTGGTCGAGCGGGCCTCGGCCAAGCCACCGACCTTGTTGATAATTGGCACAGTTGTTGAACTTCATCGAAAACTGCGATGGTTTCGTGAAAGCACTGATATCAAGGATTCCCAGCTCACGGCCAATTAGAATCAGGCCTGCAAAGCAGTCCGCGTAAATCATGAATTCAATGGTATTATGTGGCTTGGCAAGACATTTTCCACCACGGCAAGATACCCCCTCCCATATATTCCCATGGCCCAGCCGTTGGTTTCCCTTGTGGTATTTGTGGTCAAATTTCAGGGATGCACTACGGAAAATTTGATGGAATCAAATTACAAATCCATGTTCACTGATTTCGGTGAATATTCGCTTTCAATCAAGTACCCATCAAGTAAAATAGAACTATATATCTCATTGAATATAAAAATATTTATGAATTATTCCGAGAAAAATCACCTCATTTTTGATTTCCTGATCAAGTAAAAAGCAGGATTTCTGCCTTGCCCGCCATGGCAC
>VXPI01000076.1 GCA_009839585.1 Gammaproteobacteria bacterium | reverse complement strand
CCACAAAGTAACGATCGGAGCAAATGCAATTATAAGAAACAGCGTGATTGGGAATAGTTCCGTCATTCTTGAAAACTCGATAATCGAAAATTCCATGGTGGGATCTCATTGTATGGTCGGCCCATATGCCCGAATCCGTCCCATATCACTGATTGGAGACCATGCCAGAATTGGCAACTTTGTGGAAGTAAAGGAAAGCCTGATCGACAGCGAAACCAAAGCCAGCCATCTTTCCTATATTGGCAATGCGCGAATCGGTAAAAATGTAAATATTGGCGCAGGAGTCATAACAGCCAATTATGATGGATCGGGCAAACACAAAACAACGATTCAGGACAATGTATTCATCGGCTCAGATAGCCAGTTGGTGGCACCACTAAATATCGGTGAAGGAGCAACAATAGGTGCCGGCAGCAGTATCACAAGGGATATTGACAGCGGATGTCTGGTCATTACCCGTGCCCAGCGCAAAACATTCCCGAATTGGCAACGCGGTAAAGCGAAGAAGTAATTGCTTGATCTTGCACGATAATAACGCCGTCCCCGTTTTTGCGGTCTCACCATGTGCGGAATCATAGGCGCAGTATCCAGTTCAAATGTCCTGCCGATTCTACTTGACGGCCTGAGACGTCTGGAGTATCGGGGCTATGATTCATCCGGTCTCGCTATAATCAACAAACCGGGAAAGTTCTTGCGATTACGCGCACCGGGCAAACTGATTGAACTTGAGCGTACCGTGAGTGCCAATGGTGATATTGATGGCCTAACCGGTATTGCACACACTCGCTGGGCAACACACGGCCCTCCCACCGAACAAAACGCACACCCCCATATAAGCGGTGATCGAATTGCTCTAGTCTGCAATGGTATCGTGGAAAACCATGAAGAGCTTCGAATCTGGCTGGCTGATGAGGGGATAGAATTTCAGTCGGAGACCGATACCGAAGTCATCGTTAACCTCATCCGCCTGCATATGGATAAGGGTTCTGATTTCATGTCCGCAGTCAGAACCAGCATACAGTCCTTGAAAGGTGCATTCGCCCTGGGGATTGTGAATGCCGATGAACCAGGAAGAATTATTGGTGCACGACGCGGCTCACCCTTGATCGTGGGAATTGGTGAGGACGGAATCTATTTGGCATCGGATATTTCAGCGATGATCGCGCAAACCCGTAAATTTACCGTGCTTGAGAACGGGGATATCGTTGATATAAATCAGGGTGATATGAAAATCACCAATCTGGATGGGCAAGTTCAGCACCGCAATGCCCAAATCAGCGATTTGACGCCGCAATCGATGGAGATTGGAGATTATCGCCATTACATGGAAAAAGAAATCTTTGAGCAGGGGCAAGCCGTATCTGATACCCTTGAGGGACGAATTACTGCATCTCGCGTACTTGAAGCATGTTTTGGAACGGAAGCAGACCGTATTTTCAATAAAACAGAAAATATCCGGATTCTTGCTTGTGGCACCAGTTATCATGCGGGGCTGGTTGCAAAGTACTGGCTTGAGAATGTTGGTATACCGTGCCAAGTCGAGATTGCCAGTGAATTCACCTCTCGCAGGCACCCTACGCCAAATAACTGTCTAGTCATCACACTTTCCCAGTCTGGAGAAACGATTGATACCCTTACTGCCCTGGACTATGCAAAACGGTGCGGTTACGCGCATTCTCTGGCCATCTGCAATGTCCCGGATAGCTCCTTGGTACGCAATTCTGAATTGGTCTTCATGACTCATGCTGGCCCGGAAATTGGTGTTGCATCCACCAAGGCGTTTCTTACTCAATTGGTCGCATTGCGCCTGCTTTCGATCATTATGGCACGCAAGAGCCCGTCAAGCAATCTGGATGAAGCCGACTCGGTCCGTGAATTAAGGGAACTCCCAGCCATTGTGGAATCTACCCTGAATCTGGATTCCGCAATTCAGAAAATTGCACGACAGTTTGCCGATAAGCAGCACGCTTTGTTCTTGGCGAGAGGCATCCATTTTCCAATCGCTCTGGAAGGTGCGTTGAAGCTAAAGGAAATCAGTTATGTCCACGCAGAAGCCTATGCCGCGGGGGAACTCAAGCACGGCCCATTGGCCCTTGTCGATCGGGACATGCCTGTAGTATCAGTGGCCCCAAACGATACACAACTCGACAAACTAAAAGGCAATATTGAAGAAGTTCGGGCACGTGGCGGAAAACTGATCGTATTTGCGGATTCTGAAACCCGGTTATCCAGTCGAGAAAATCTGCAGGTGATCAACGTAGCATCCGTGGAGAGTTCCATCGCTCCCATTATCTTTACGATTCCATTGCAATTGCTTGCCTATCATGTTGCCCTGATCAAGGGCACTGATATCGACAAACCCAGAAACCTGGCAAAGTCGGTTACGGTTGAATAGGTACATTGCTCCAATGCCGGCCTTCTTGCCAATGTTCTGATGTGGGCTGGACTACGTGTGCCTTGCAATCTTCTGAATGCCAATGAGCTTATATGCAAGAATTTACCGAATCGTTGCGCAGATTCCGTATGGCAAGGTCATTAACTATGGCAGTATCGCAAGCGTCACCGGATGTTCCGCCAGACAGGTCGGTTATGCAATGGCATCAATCCCCCATGATCTGGATCTGCCCTGGTATCGGGTCGTCAACTCGAAGGGCGAGATCAGCATGCGGAAACAGGGCCAGGGTGATCTGGAACAAAAACGCCTGTTGCTTGAGGAAGGTGTACTTTTTGACAGCACCGGGCGTATTGATCTGGAACATCACGGTTGGCAGATGAGCCATGATGTGCTTGATGGCGAAACCCTGGAATTTGGTGACTAGACAATGGAACAGGGCATGATTCCTGCAATTGTCATTACCACCGGGGAACCTGCCGGAATCGGTCCCGACATATGCGTAGAAACAGCCATGCGTGATCACGATGCCCGCATCGTGTTTCTTGCCGACCCTGCCATCATCGAAACGAGGGCTGACCTACTCGGCATCGGTATTGAAATACACGAAATTGAAGTCGATCAGAATATCCCTGAACACCAGCCGGGAATAATGCAGATATTACCGATCAAGGCACTATATCCGGCAGTTCCCGGTGAATTAAACCCGGGAAACAGTTCGTATGTCACCGAAATCATTGACCGGGCCGTTGATCTTTGCAAAATCGGCCATTGTGGTGCCATGGTCACTGCACCGGTTCAAAAGAGTGTGATCAATCAAGCAGGAATATCCTTTACAGGCCATACCGAGTGGATTGCCGAAAAAACTGGCACAGATCATCCGGTTATGATGCTGGTCAATCAAGAGCTCCGGGTTTGTCTCGCAACGATACATATTTCACTTTCTGAAGTGCCCAGGAGCATTACCCGGAATGGTCTGGGTCGAATCATCAGGATCATCCATTCCGATATGCGGAAGCTCTTCGGGCTGGAGAACCCACGCATCGCCGTATGTGGATTGAACCCCCATGCTGGCGAGTCTGGACATCTGGGTAACGAAGAGATAGCAATTCTGGAACCTGCAATCGCTTCAATGCAACAAGCGGGAATTTCTGTCGTTGGTCCGATACCGGCTGATACTGCATTCACCCCTCGAAACCTCGGCAATTATGATGTTGTACTTGCCATGTATCATGATCAGGGGTTGCCGGTAATCAAGCACTCCGGGTTTGGCGAAGTAGTCAATATCACACTGGGATTACCGATTATTCGCACTTCAGTGGATCATGGTACTGCGCTTGATCTGGCAGGTACAGGCAAAGCGGACAACTCGAGTTTGTGTGCGGCTCTGGACATGGCCATCAACCTGTCGAGACGCTGGCTTGTTCAAAATTGAGCCGCATCTCACCCCGCAAACGATTTGGTCAGCATTTTCTGGCTGACCAAATCGTACTCGAATCAATTATCAGGGCCTTCTCACCCAAACGGGATGATCGAGTGCTTGAAATCGGACCCGGAACTGGAACCCTGACCGAGGTCCTGCTGGATCATCTGGATCATCTGGTCGCAATCGAAGTTGACCGAGATATGGTGAAATACCTGTGTCACCGATTTTCGGGAAGCCCCCTGTCGATCCTTCAACAGGATATTCTCAGTACCAATATTCGATCACATGATGTTCTCGGAGAAAGCTCCAGTGTCCGGATAATCGGCAATCTCCCATACAACATATCTACACCCTTGCTGTTTCACATCTTTGACAGTCTCGATATTGTTCAGGACATGTTGTTCATGGTCCAGAAGGAAGTTGCTCTCCGACTTGTCGCTCAGGCCGGTGATCGCAGCTATGGCAGACTCTCGGTAATGGCCAGCCTGCATGTTGATACCGAACTTCTGCTTGATGTGCAACCAGAGAGTTTTTCTCCACCTCCAAAAGTCACCTCATCAATAATTCACATGCAGCCCAAACATCCTGCCATCAAGCCCAAAAACCGGGAAAGACTGGAGATGCTGGTCAAAACTGCATTTTCGAACCGCCGAAAAACCCTGCGTAATGCACTTTCCAACATGGTTGCCCCTGAACAATTCAAGCAGGTCGGCATTGATTATTCATTACGCCCCGAAAATCTCGAACCCCTGGATTACCTGCGGCTATCAGAGATACGGGACTAATCTCTTGCAACCGGCAATCGAGAGAGATTCGCAAGAATTGCGGACTCGATTTCCGCATTCAACTCCCTGGTTTTCCTGCCATTAGCGTAAATGGGCTGACCGATGATGAGATCGATTGTTCCCGGATATTTGAGCAAACTGTTCTTTGGCCAAAACACGCCGGCATTGTGTGCTACCGGTATAACCGGTGCTCCTGTTCTTGCCGCAATCATTGCCCCGCCAACCTGAAATTTTCCCGGTCTTCCCGGAGGCTGACGGGTACCCTCGGGAAAGATTACCAGCCACCTCCCCTCTTTGAGACGCCTGGTTCCCTGTTTAACCAGACTGTCCAGTGCCCGCACTTTTTGCTCGCGATCTATCGCTACAGGGCGAGTCATTGCGAGCCCCCAGCCTAGAAACGGTATTTTTAACAGGCTTTTTTTAAGGAGATACGACTGGGTCGGAAAAATCAACTGAAAAGCCAAGGTCTCCCAGGCTGACTGATGATTGGATATGATTATTGAGGGTTCGCCCGGAATATTTTCCCTTCCCTGAATATTGACGGTAATACCGTAAATTACTGACAGGGCCCCAATATTGAATCGCGCCCACTGAAGAATAATCCGGTCCTTCAGACTTGATGAAATGCAGGCGCCCATAATTGCCAACAGGAAGATGATGACAACACTCACGACTTGACCGAGCAAGTACACCAATGCACGAAGATATTGCATAACGGAATTCGACTGATCAATGCGATTGATGCAACAACTCAGTCACGAATGATTCCAGATCTGGATAAACCGGGGTGTTCACCAAATCCTGATGCTGGCCTGAGTGAATTTGCTTATATGTATGCTCACCTTTACCGGTTCTTACCAGAACTGGCCTGGCTGAAGCTGTAGTCGCTGCCTGTATATCCCTGAGGGAATCTCCTACTGCATAAACCTCGCGCAAGTCAACATTTAAACGTTCGGCCAATTTGAAGAACAGTCCCGGCGCTGGTTTGCGACAATCACAATTGTCTTTCTCACTGTGAGGACAGAAAAAAATCGCGCTGATCTCACCCCCGAATCGGGACAGTTCGCTGAACATTTTCTGATGGATTCGGTTGAGCATATTGATCGTCAGCAATCCCCGGGAAATACCGGACTGATTCGTAATGATTACAACGATGTATCTTTCTCGACTAAGTCTCGCAATTGCTTCCAGACTGCCGGGCACTGCAATCCATTCTTCCGGAGATTTGACAAAGGAATCCGAATCCTGATTGATCACGCCATCTCGATCAAGAATAATGATCTTGAATTTATTCATGTGATTCTTCGAAATGAGATACTCGAATTCTTCCTTTTATCATTTTGGATGATCGATCAGACAGTTTTTCCATTTTCTTCCAAAATGCCTCATTGAGATCGAATTTGGCAGCAAGCGCACTACCAAGCAGCAGTATCAGCAAATCGGCACATTCTTCTGATAGTTGGTCGATACCCTTGCCCTTGCTGACACAGGCGGATATTTCACCGAGTTCTTCGGCCATCAAGGCGACCCGATACACCATATCCTCGCCAACATACTTTTCAAACTCATGCTTGTTATGAAATCCCTGAACGGCCTGTAGCATTTCAGCGTAAGAGTCAGAATTTTTCATGATTTTCGATCCTGACTTGAGAGAAATCAATCACATCCAGAAACATTGAGCGAATGGACTGCAACAGATTTATTCGATTATTCCGCACCTTTGGATTTTTGGCATTGACCAGAACGTTGTCAAAAAACCGATCAATACAGATGCAAATCCTGAACAGACTGTGAAATCCATTTGTGTAGTTTCCCTGTTGCTTGTCTTCCAGCACGCCGGATTCCATGTCGATTAATGCCTTGACCAATTCCCGCTCACTCTCATGCTCAATGAGGCTGACATCGATACTCATGGGAGAGATAGACTTATTTGGCTCATTCTGCAGAATATTGGAGATGCGCTTATTGATGGCAATGATTGATTCCGCCATCTCACGCTCTTCATGAACGAGTTTACGAGCTGATTCGATACGATTAACCAGATCAAGTGGTCGAGTTGGCTTTCCAGCCATCACTGCATTCCAGAGATTCGTTTCATATCCCTGGCTCAACATGAGTTGCCGCGACCTTGCGAGGATATACTCTACAAGATTCTGACGGACTTCCTGTCCTGTATCAATATTTTTCCAGCCCTGGTCTCGATACAGTTCCATACCCCAGCTAATCATATCTGCCAAGTCCAGATCGATTCGATTTTCAATCAGAATCCGCAAAACACCCAAAGATGCACGGCGTAAGCTAAAGGGGTCTTTCTCTCCGCTTGGAACATCACCGCATGCAAAAATTCCACACAGGGTATCGATTCGATCTGCAATCGCGACATTGCTTGCAATACCGGCCGCAGGCAACCTGTCACCAGAAAATCTTGGCCAGTAATGGGATTCGATTACCTCTGCGATATTCGTCTCGATTCCCTGCACATCCGCATAATATCGCCCAACCACCCCCTGAAGACTGGGAAACTCACCGACCATTTCGGTCACCAGATCCGTCTTGCATAGCCGTGATGCCAGTTCAGTGGCTGCTTCATCAAGACCCAGATGATTTGAGATTTTTATCGCTAACCCGGCAATACGATGAGATTTGTCAAAGATGGAACCCAGTTTATTATGAAAGACCACTGTCTTTAACCGGTCAAATCGATCCATCAGTGGAATTTTTTGATCAGTGTTCCAGAAAAACTCGGCGTCGGCAAGCCTCGCTCCGAGTACCCGCTCATTGCCTTTGCGTACCCGTTCCGGATCTTGACTGTCCAGATTGGTAACCACAATGAATCGGGGTGCGACCTGGCCACTCTGATCAACTAGGGAGAAATACTTCTGGTGTGCAGTCATGGTTTCGATCAACACTTCTTCAGGGAGCTCCAGGAAACGCTCATCAAACGAACCTCCCAGAGCCACGGGCCATTCTGTCAGGCCGACCACTTCATCCAATAGATCCGGGTCCATTAAAGCCTGGAGACCATCCCCATCAGCAAGGCGATTCACCTGTTCCTGAATCGTCGATTTTCGAGATGAATAGTCTGCCATCACAAACCCCTTCTGCCGCACCTCATCAGCATAATAATCTGCACTGCTGACTGAAATATGCCCTGGTGCGTGAAAACGATGACCGCGAGTGATCCGTCCTGTTTTCAGACCCATGATTTGAAAATTCAGAACTGTATCGCCATACAAGGCGAGCACCCAGTGCACTGGACGCACAAATTCATGCTCGCAATCACCCCAGCGCATGCGCTTGGGGATCGGTAATTGGCGAATCGCATCATTCAGTATTTCCGGGATGACGATCTCAAGGGATTTTCCCTGAATCGTCTGGGTATATGCCAACCATTCTCCCTTGTCGACTATGAGTGTTTCCAGGTCACTCACGGCAACGCCGCAAGAACGGGCAAAGCCCCTTGCAGCCGGCGTAGGAGCGCCATCTTCCCCAAAAGCCGCAGAGACCGAAGGCCCTTTTCTTAGCTGTTTCTGGTCAGGTTGAACGCCCAGAACCTGTTCAACCTTGACCGCGATTCTTCGAGGACTTGCGAAGGAATGCCATGGCAAATTGACATCACCCAGCATACAGGCCTCTTGTAGGGCATTACCGACAGCCCCTGAAAAAGCATCTGACAGGGACTGGAGTGCCTTGGGTGGCAACTCTTCTGTACCGATCTCAATGAGCAGGGTATGCACTCTATTTTCCATTGATGCTGATCTATCCGACACCTGCACTACTCCCTCTTGCATCTTTTCCCGGAATATTATTCAGCCTTGGAAAGCCCATTTTCTCCCGACTCACATAGTATCCATTAGCTACGCTACGTGCCAGATTACGAACCCGTGCGATATATCGGGCCCGCTCAGTCACGCCAATCGCCTGTCTGGCATCAAGCAGGTTGAACGTATGTGAGGCCTTTAGCACCTGTTCATATGCCGGTAATGGCAAATCATGTTCAACGAGATGTTTCGCGGAATCTTCCGCCGATTCAAATTGCCGGAACAGCATATCTACATCTGCATGTTCAAAGTTATAGGCAGACTGTTCAAGTTCGTTCTGCCTGTAGATATCTCCATAGGTCCAGATCGCCTCACCATTGGTCCAGACAAGGTCAAACAGGGAATCAACGCCCTGGACATACATCGCAATCCGCTCAAGCCCATATGTAATCTCCCCGGTAACAGGCCGGCAGTCAAGTCCGCCTGCCTGCTGGAAATAGGTGAACTGCGAAACCTCCATGCCATTAAGCCAGACTTCCCACCCCAGCCCCCAGGCTCCTAATGTGGGTGATTCCCAGTCATCTTCCACAAAACGTATATCGTCTTTCAGGAAATCGAATCCGAGATTCTGAAGTGACCCGATATAGAGGTCCTGAAAATCATCAGGTGAGGGCTTCATCACAACCTGAAACTGAAAGTAGTGCTGTGTACGGTTCGGGTTCTCGCCATAGCGACCATCGGTGGGACGTCTTGATGGCTGAACATAGGCCGCTCGTATTGGCTCAGGGCCGACTGCGGCCAGGAAGGTCGCCGGATGAAAAGTTCCCGCACCCACTTCCATGTCATAAGGCTGCAATACCACACAGCCCTGCTCAGACCAGTATTGCTGCAATGTAGATATCAGCTGCTGAAAAGTAAGCATTCTTTTTATTTATCGATTAACTGCCTGTTGGTTTCCGATTCAGCAGGAGCTGAGTAAGGCGATCCAGCTCCTGCAAACGATCACCCCGAATCAATAGTCGAAGAATGGGGCGATGGTTGTTATCCAGAACCAGAAAATCACCATCCGATTGAGCCCGATGCAAACGACTGAACCCATATTTTCGACCGGGTATATTGATCTCGATTCCACCCTCTTCAACAATCTCCAGAAAACACCCGATTTGGGGGCCGCCCTTGTGCAATTGCCCTGTGGAATGAAGATACCTTGGCCCAAACCCGATTGTAACAGCGCTAAATTGCTGTCT
>VXPI01000107.1 GCA_009839585.1 Gammaproteobacteria bacterium | reverse complement strand
AATTCTGGGTGGATTGCTGTTGTTTTTGGACTCAGAGCCAATAAAGGGAAAAGCATTGGATGCGGTAATAAATGGTATAGCTCGTTTAAGTATCTGGAAAGCCATCGAACTTATAGACCCTCATATGAACAAGGCAGAGATCCATAAGATTTACAATAATCTGAGTCCTGAATGACATGAACAGGCTATTCAGCAGGAAATCTTGAAAATTCCCATCAAGGAATTATATAACCCTATAAGAGAGTTGTATCTCTTGGTCATCAGAACTTGCATTTAGCGTTCGAGACCGCATTGTCCACGCCCATCTGGATTCATGCGTCCGGGTCTTTTTTTGAAAGTTCATCAAGTGAATTTGCGGTGTAAAACGCACCGTCTTTTTTTAAGTTAAGCCTCACGCTGTTTATCGTGGATTGCCGGGTTTAGGCTTCAAACTGATACTGGGAAAAGTGAATTTTCCGATCAGTAGAACCATGATTGCTTCAACGGTTGATTGCCCGTTTTGAGAGGCGCAAATATAAGGAATCTAGATTAATGAGTGCACAAAACCCCGTATTCATTCCAGGACCTACCAACATACCCGACCGTCTCCGTAATGCGATGAACATGCAGACGGTTGACCATCGATCGTCCAAATTTGCAGAGCTGTTCCTGCCGGTCATTGAAGACATGAAGAAAGTATTCAAGACGACGGACGGGCAGGTCCTGACCTATCCCTCTTCAGGTACCGGAGGCTGGGAGGCGGCAATCTCCAATACACTATCTCCGGGCGACAAGGTCCTCGCGGCACGGCACGGCATGTTTTCACATCGCTGGATCGACCTTTGCCAGCGGCACGGTCTTGAGGTTGAAGTGATTGAATGTGAATGGGGGACCGGTGCTCCGGCTGATCTTTTCGAAGAGCATCTGAGTAAGGATGCCGGACACCAAATCAAGGCTGTTCTATTAACACACAATGAAACAGCTACCGGTGTGAAGTCCGATGTGAAGGCAGTGCGCGATGCAATGAATGCAAGCAACCACCCTGCATTGCTGTTTGTGGACTGTGTGTCCTCTCTGGCCTCCATGGATTTCCGCATGGACGAGTGGGGAGTAGACATCGCAGTCACAGGATCCCAGAAAGGCTTGATGCTCGCCACAGGCATCGCATTGCTGGGTATAAGTTCCAAAGCCCTGAAAGCGTCTGAGTCGGCAAACTGTCCAAGGACATTTTTCGACTTCAAGGACATGTTAGGCACCAACAGATCGGGCGGCTACCCCTATACACCGCCCCTGCAACTGCTCTATGGACTAAGGGAGAGTCTGGACATGCTTTTTGAAGAGGGACTGGAAAATGTTTTCGCACGCCATCGCCGCATCGCGGCAGGAGTTCGGGAGGCCATAAACGCATGGGGCCTTGAGCTGTGTGCGAAATCCCCTGAACTGTATTCCGATACCGTGAGTGCGATCCGGGTGCCAGAAGGGTTTAATTCCAATGCCCTGACGGATCGATTGCTAGGTACCTATGCAGTGTCTTTTGGCATAGGTCTTGGGCCGCTTGACGGAAAGGTATTTCGCATCGGTCACCTAGGTGCCATGACAGATATGCTCATGCTTTCGGGTATCGCTGTCACGGAAATGGCCATGGCAGATCTGGGATATCCAGTTGAACTGGGCTCAGGAACGCGTACGGCACAGGAATACTATCGTCGTACAGCGAGTCATTCCAGTTAAAGAATAGATAGGAAGAAAGTAAAATGAACAAGCAAACTGAACCACTCAATATCCCAACCTATGACGATGTGATTGTTGCGCATGAGCGTATATCTCCGTACGTCCACAGAACACCGGTCATGACATCCAGCGCGATTGACCGCATGAGTGATGCGACGCTTTTCTTTAAACTGGAGAGCCTGCAAAAGGCAGGGGCTTTCAAGGTACGGGGTGCATCGAATGCAGTGTTCGGGCTGACGGAAGAACAGGCAAGAAAAGGGGTGGCCACCCACTCTTCCGGCAATCATGCATTGTCGCTTTCCTATGCGGCTGGACGTCGAGGCATTCCCTGCCATGTGGTAATGCCGCGCACGGCTCCGGAAGCCAAGAAACAGGCCGTGATTGGTTATGGTGGAGTTATCACGGAATGTGAGCCGTCAACCAGTTCAAGAGAGCAGGTATTCGCCGAGGTCGAGCGGGAAACCGGAGCGGAGTTCGTTCATCCGTACAACGATCCCCGGGTTATTGCCGGGCAGGGCACCTGTTCTCGCGAGCTGGTCGAGCAGGTCAAGGGACTGGATGCAGTTATCGCACCGATTGGCGGTGGCGGCATGATATCGGGCACCTGCCTGACCCTGTCAAACATCGCGCCGCATATTGACATTTATGCTGCAGAGCCGGAACAGGCCGATGATGCCTGCCGCAGTTTACGGGCAGGTCACATTATCGCAGACGATGCTCCCGTCACAATTGCAGACGGTCTTAAAGTGCCGCTCAAGGAGCTAACCTGGCATTTCGTATCGAATCATGTCAAGGATATTTTGACAGTCAGTGAAGAAGAAATCATTGAGGCCATGAAGATCCTCTGGGTTCGCATGAAGCAGATTATCGAGCCGTCTTGTGCGGTCACCCTGGCAGCAATTCTCAAACATCAGGAAATCTTTGCCGGCAAGCGAGTCGGCGTCATCATTACAGGCGGCAATGTCGATATCGACAAGTTGCCATGGTATCAGTCTTAACCGGAGAAATAACATGAACAGAATGATTGAAAATCTGGAAGAACTCGAGGTCGGCTATGATGTGCCGGCAGCGATCGGCATGGACGAAAGCGAAATTCAGACCCCTTGCCTGCTCCTTGATCTAGATGCACTGGAACGCAATATCACCAAGATGGGCGATTATGCCAAGACCAATGGCATGCGGCATCGTGTTCACGGCAAGATGCACAAGTCCGTTGATGTTGCCAAACTGCAGGAGCGACTCGGTGGCAGTGTTGGAGTCTGTTGCCAGAAGGTCTCCGAGGCGGAGGTCTTCGCGCGGGGTGGAATCACTGATATACTGGTATCGAACCAGGTACGGGATCCCGCCAAGATTGACCGGCTGGCGCGTCTGCCCGGTTATGGTGCCCGCGCCATTGTTTGTGTTGATGACCTGAAGAATATAGCCGACCTGTCGGAAGCTGCAGAAAAACACGGCAACCAGATTGAGTGTCTGGTTGAAATCGATTGCGGGGCTGGCCGTTGTGGAGTGAGCAATAGTCAGGATGTGGTTAACATTGCAAAGGCCATTGACAGTGCGCCAGGACTCAAGTTCACCGGTATTCAGGCCTATCAGGGCGCCATGCAACACATCGACAGCTATGACGAGCGCAAAGAGAAAATCGATGTTGCGGTAGCCATGGTCAAGGAAGCCGTAACAGCACTTGAAGAAGCCGGGCTGAAAGCGGAACTCGTAACGGGTGGTGGTACCGGGTCTTATTATTTCGAAACGGATTCGGGCGTATACAATGAGCTGCAGTGTGGTTCCTATGCCTTCATGGATGCGGACTATGGACGTATTCTGGATAGGCAGGGCAATCGTATCGATCGGGGAGAGTGGGAAAATGCATTGTTTCTTCTGACTTCGGTTATGAGCCATGCAAAATCAGACAAGGCGGTTTGCGATGCGGGGTTGAAGGCACAATCCGTTGACAGTGGATTGCCAGTGGTATTCGGGCGCAAGGATGTTGAATACATCAAGTGTTCGGATGAACATGGCGTGATTTCCGACCCCGATGGTGTTCTCAAGATCAACGAAAAGCTGCGCCTGGTACCCGGTCATTGTGACCCCACATGCAATGTGCATGACTGGTACGTTGGTGTGCGGGGTGGCAAGGTCGAAACCCTGTGGCCTGTGAGTGCCCGGGGCAAGGCCTACTGATCTACTGATCCGATATATGGGACAAGCCGTGGATGCACGGAGTGGTCTAGGACGGCCTGTTGATCCAGTCACGATTGAACACGGGAGAATAATATGAGCGACAATGGCATTCTGATCGTTACAGAGGACGATTGCAAACAGTTGATGGATTCCGGGGCAGCATTTGATGCGGTCAGGGATATATTCGGTCGCATGGCGAGCGGTGAAGCGCGTAATTTTCCCGTGGTCAGAGAAGCAATCGGACATGCCGATGCGTTGTATGGCTTCAAATCGGGATTTGACAGGAGCTCCATGACACTGGGCGTTAAAGGTGGCGGGTACTGGCCTGGCAATATGGCACAGGGTCTCACCAACCACCAGTCAACCGTTTGCCTGTTTGACCCGGATACCGGTCGGCTGAGTGCCCTGGTGGGCGGAAACTATCTGACCGCAATCCGAACAGCGGCAGCATCTGCTGTTTCGATCGCAACCCTGTCGCGCGAAAACTCTACGGTACTGGGTATGATCGGTGCCGGTCACCAGGCAGGCTTCCAGCTTCGGGCCGCAGCTGAACAGAGGGACTTCGAGAAAGTGATTGCCTGGAACTACCACCCGGAATATCTGCCAAATTTGGGCAAGGTCGCCGAGGAGGTAGGACTGCCGTTTGAAGCGGCAACGATCGAGCAGGTCTGTGTGCAGGCAGATGTAATCATCACCATCACCTCCAGCTTTGCACCGTTGCTCATGAATGACTGGATTCGGCCGGGCACACATATTGCATGCATGGGTACGGATACTCGCGGGAAGCAGGAGGTCGAGTCCAAACTGGTCGCGAGCGCAAAAGTCTTTACCGATGAAATTGACCAGTCAACTTCGATCGGGGAGGCACAGCATGCCTTTGCCGAGGGACTCATTACCAAAGATCGGATAACGCCTCTGGGAGATGTGATTAATGGCACCCATCCCGGGCGATCGGATGATGACGACATTACACTGTTCGATAGTACAGGTGTGGGCCTTCAGGATCTGGCCGTCGCAGGTGTTGCTGCCAGAAAGGCCATGGATGCCGGTAATGCCCAGACCATCCAGATCGGATAGGATGATTCAGCAATACCAGAATATGCAAGTAGGTTGAATTATACGTTGCCGGTCCAGTATGCGGTGTCAGCCAAACCACATGGAATGATGACTGATAGGATCAGGCAAGCCGTGGGATTGATCTGAAAACATGTTCCCGGCTAACCGAATAGTAGAGAAAAGGTTTACACCAGCCTGATCGCATAGTGGGCACAATGACTTGGAAGATTGCACATCACAGAGGCGGTGAATGTCGTTACAGCTATGCTATTATTTGCGGACAATAATAGCAATGTGCTTGTAGTGGGTCATATAAAGTGATAGTCGTTAGTTTTCCCGTTAGGCTTGGGTGCATTAGCGAACTGACCTTGCACAAGAGTGCAATGCCATGATTTCACTCACTGTATTCGTAGACAAGTCAGATACAAATGATTCGGAAATCATAATCCGAAATGATCAAAAAAATACCAGCCAGTAAAGGGAGATCAGATTATGAAGGTTTTGTCGCAACGGATTTCCGAGTTGCTCAAACACGAAGCAGCAGGGGGTGTTTTACTCTTGATTGCGGCAGCCTTTGCCCTGATTATCGACAACTCGGCCTTATCCAGTCTTTATCATTCAATACTTGGAACGCCGTTTGTCATACAGCTCGGTGCCCTGTCGCTCGATAAGCCGCTGTTACTGTGGATTAATGACGGCCTGATGGCGTTGTTCTTCCTACTGGTTGGTCTGGAGATCAAGCGCGAGTTGATCCAGGGCAACCTCTCTACCGTACGTCAGGCTATTCTGCCTGCTTTGGCAGCGGTCGGCGGTATGGCAATGCCTGCAATCATCTACAGCATCATCAATCAGGGAGATCCCGTTGCGCTTCGTGGATGGGCAGTACCTGCAGCAACAGATATTGCCTTTGCAGTCGGGGTACTGGCCCTGCTGGGTACCCGAATCCCCATCGGGCTCAAGGTTTTTCTGCTAACACTGGCCGTGATTGACGATCTGGGGGTAATTCTCATTATCGCGGTGTTCTATACGGCTGAACTGTCTCTGCAATCGCTATTCGTCGCAGGCGGTGCAGGTGTTGTATTGCTGGCTCTCAATATGATGGGAGTTAATCGGCTACTCCCGTATATTCTGGTCGGTGTGGTGATGTGGGTAGCAGTCCTGAAGTCCGGTGTGCATGCGACCCTGGCCGGGGTTGCGATCGCATTTTTCATCCCGCTTCGCACCAAAAACCCTGATACGGCATCGCCACTCCTTCGGGCAGAGCACGGGCTACAGCCTTATGTGATGCTACTGGTAATGCCGGTATTTGCATTTGCCAACGCAGGGGTAAGGCTGATCGGATTGACTGCTGATGAAATTTTTGGGGCGGTTCCGTTCGGGATTGCTCTGGGACTGTTTTTTGGCAATCAGATCGGCATCATGGGAGTCTCGTTCCTGATCATCAAGCTCAGACTCTGCGAACTGCCCAAAAGCGTAACATGGCTCCAGCTCTGGGGTGCATCGGCATTAGCTGGGATCGGGTTTACCATGAGCCTGTTTATTGGCATGCTGGCTTTTTCCGATCCGTCATATCAGGCTTCACTCAGAATCGGAGTGCTTTCCGGCTCACTGGTCTCGGGTATTCTGGGTTATACAATCTTGCGTTACATGTGCGCTCGCAGGCAGGAATCAACTCCGACAGCCACTACCTGACGGGCCCCCGGTTATTGGACGTTGTCTGGTTGAGGCGGGGTTTTCTCCGTAGCATCCGGTTCGTCCTGTGCCAGGGTCTCGACGTATACGTCGGCTTCCGGAGCATTGAATTCGGCAACCGGTGTTCCAATGAGACCAGGCTCCACCGATGGAATCTGGTCGTCCGGCTTGACCGCCTCACTGACCTTCATTCTCCATGTTGTAAAGGCAACGATCACCAGAAATCCCGTTGCCAGGAATCCAAAAAAAGCATTATTGCCGAATAGCCCCATCAGAAACCCGGCAAGCACCGGACCGGCACTTAAACCTATTCCTGCGACCAGTACCAGACAGCCGCTTGCCTCCACAATCTGACTTGGCTCAAGTCGGTCATTGGCATGTGCAATGACCAGGGAATAAAGCGGCATGACCGCCCCGCCAAGCAGTAGCATGGCCAGGAAGTACAAGGTGGTTCCCAGTGTTATGTATAGCAACAACAGGCACAATACAAAAGAGACACCGCTCAATACGCCAATCACAAGGCGACGGTCGACCCGGTCGGCCAGCCATCCGATTGGCCACTGAAAAATCAGGCTGCCGAGCAGAAAACTCGAAAAAAACAGCGGTACAAGATCGATATCGGGCAGTACTTCGGCGGCATAGACAGCACCAAAACCCATAATGGTCCCATGAACCATGCCTACCAGTGCATTGTTAACCACAGCAAAGGGCGAAGCACGATACAGCTCCTTGAGCGACATGACCCGTGCACTTTCAAAAGATGGCGCTGGTCGTGCGGTCAAGAGTACCGGAATCACTCCAATAGAGATGAAGACGGATACAATGATAAACAGATCAAGCAGAATGGGGTCACGATAGTTCAGCAGGAACTGCCCCGCACCGAGTCCCAATGTGACGATCAGCATATACATGGATAGCATCTGACCCCGGGTTTCGTTGCTGGTGCGATCGTTCAGCCAGCTTTCGGTCACTACATACAGTCCGGCAAAACAGATTCCCGTCAGAACCCGCATCAACGTCCACACCCAGGAATCAATGTACAAACCATGGGCCAGTATGGATATGGAGGCCAGCGATGCCAGAGCAGCAAAAACCCGGATGTGCCCGACACGCTTGATCAGTCTGGGCGCCATGATGGAACCCATGATCATGCCGATGAAATATCCCGACATCATCACTCCGATGACGAATGTCGAGAATTCTTCCATGGTGGCCCGGACACCGAGCAGGGTACCTTGAAGACCATTCCCCAACATGATCAGGCCGAACCCCAGCAAGAGTGCCCAAACAGAACTTACAAGGCTAAACATGGCAACTCACCTCAGCGAATATGAACGACCAATCAGGTGCGCGATTTTACGTCCATATTCAGCCGGCGGGCAATCTATTTTTCGCGACTTATCAAGAATTTTTTTTACCGTCTTGTCGGGCATTACGGTAGAATTTTCTGCACTATTTCAGAATCCCGGAATTCAACATACATGGAGCAGTGAACAGGATTTTCGAACATATTCAGCTTGTCCAGGGGGACATCACTAATGCCAGAGTTGATGCGATAGTCAATGCAGCCAACCAGAAAATGCTGGGGGGTGGTGGAGTCGATGGCGCTATCCACAATGCGGCTGGCCCGAAACTGCTTGAATACTGTAAGCGTGTCCCTGCTGTTGACGGGATTCGGTGTCCTACCGGCGAGTCCCGCATCACGCTGGCCGGAAACCTGCATGCAAAATTCGTGATTCATACGGTCGGTCCGGTCTATGGGATTGATCCTGATCCAGAAGCACTTCTTGCCAAGGCATACCAGTCAAGTCTGGGCCTTGCTATGGAAAGAGGCTGTCAATCGGTGGCCCTGCCAGCATTATCCTGTGGAGCATATGGATTCCCGTGGGATAAAGCAGCAACTGTAGCGTTGGCGGCTTGTGGGCGAGTGCCGTTTCAGAATTTGTCCTTGACCTTCTATCTATCGGGTGCCGAAATCATGCATTCCTGGTCACAGGCACTGGCCGAAGCCGGTTGATCATGCATAGGAAGTCCGGCTTCTGACTGTTGGCTTCATTCAGGCATTGGTGGCCCTACATACCGTGATTCAAGTTCGGAAACGACGGTTGTGAGCGACAAGTCATGCTGAGCGATCCGGACCGGCCCATTTCGCATCGGACAGTCTGGGCCCTGGCGGGCCCGATGATTCTCTCCAACCTGACTGTGCCAATCGTTGGCGCGGTAGATACCGCGGTTGTTGGTCACCTCTCGGGCCCCTATCACATCGGCGCAGTTGCACTTGGCGCATTGATCTTCAGCTTCCTGTATTGGGGATTCGGGTTTTTGAAGATGGGAGTGACTGGGTATATCGCCCGGGCTTACGGATCCCGGAATGATCGGGAGATTCGTGACTTCCTGTTGCGATTTACTGTAATAGGCCTTGCCGCAGGAATCCTGATTATTCTTTTGGGAAAGCCATTGATTAGTCTTGCCCTGCACATTCTTGATAGCACAGAGCGGGTCGAATCGCTTGCCTCGGACTATGCAAATATTCGAATCTGGAGTGCTCCGGCTGCGCTGTGTGTGTTTGTATTCACAGGCGTTTTTGTGGGACTGCATAACACTCGCATGGCTCTGGTGCTGCAACTGGTTTTGAACCTGACCAATCTGATGCTGGACCTGTTGTTTGTGCCGGTTTTGAATCTCGGAGTTCCGGGTGTTGCGTGGGCGACCTTGATTGCCGAATACAGCGCAGCCCTGTTGGGGTTTTTCCTGCTCAGGCAGCATTTGATGCAGGCGGTACGAAATGCAGGGATTCGTGAGTTTTTTGATTCGCGCACTCTGAAGCATCTGGCGGCCACCAACGGCAACATCTTTGTCCGGACCGTGTGCTTGATGTTCTGTTTTGCATTCTTCACGGATCAAAGTGCCCGACATGGTGAATTGATTCTGGCGGCCAACACCATCTTGATGCATCTTCAGACCTTCATGGCATACGGCGTTGACGGCTTTGCGCATGCAACAGAGGCGTTAGGCGGGAGTGCGTATGGTGCCCGAC
>VXPI01000151.1 GCA_009839585.1 Gammaproteobacteria bacterium | reverse complement strand
GATCAAGGGTAAATGCTCGCCCTCTGCCAGCGGTCAGGCAGGGGCGAGTAGTTACGATGAAGGTTAGGTAAATCCTGAATTGACAAAAATCGAACTTGATCGGATACCTGAAATGATCGCGGCATTCTTGATATCACAAATAGATAATCCAGTTTCAGTAAATCGCAGAGCCGGTAAGTGCTTGACGAGGGCTTGGGGGCCTCACTTAACTTGATTTCAATTCCGATTCTCAAGCCTTCAATCTCAACGAACATATCCAGTTCTCCCCCGGAATGTGCTGCCCAGTACCATGCTGTTTCGACTTGCAACTCCCTGAGAACCTGTTCGATAACAAACCCTTCCCAGGATGCTCCACGGACAGGATGCGAATACAGCGTTCTTGGATCATGGATGTTCAACATTGCGTGTAGCAGGCCAGAATCCTGCAAATAGACTTTCGGTGCCTTGACCTGTCTCTTGCCGAAATTTTCATGCCAGGGCTGAAGTTGACGAGCCATATACGTTCCAGTCAGTATATCCAGGTAGTTTTGAACCGTGTGGTAGGAGACTCCCATGGACCTGGCAATCCTTGACGCATTCCATATCTGCCCGTGTGAATGTGCCAACATATTCCAGAACTGGCGTATTCTTGCGGCTGGAATTGAAAACCCCAGCATCGGCAAGTCTCTCTCTACATGTGTCCGGATCAATGCGTTTCTGCGGCGAATACTCAAACGTTCACTATTGGCCAAGTAACTGTCGGGATAGCCACCTCTCAGCCAAAGTCTTGAATAGTGGTCTATGCCAACTTCCGAAATATTGAATCCCCCCATATCAAGAAAGTCAACGCGACCGGCCAGTGATTGAGAAATATTTTTCATCAATCCCGGGTTGGCACTGCCAAGAATCAAGAATCTGCATTTTCGCTCAAACCTGTCAACCAAAACCCGCAACGTATTGAACAAGTTTGGCATTTGTTGGGCTTCATCAAGAATAATCAAACCGTCCAGTTCAGAAAGGATAGTTTCCGGATTCTGCAATACCGCTGAATCTGTGCTTGATTCAAGATCGAAATAGTGGGACTTGTGAATTTTTCCAAATTCTTTTGCAAGGGTCGTTTTGCCGCACTGTCTTGGTCCCAACAATGCTGTTACTGGTGAATTCTGAACCAGATATTGCAGTTGATCGATGTATCGTTCCCTATGAATCCTCATGTTTTATTTATGATATATAGAAGTTTATATTCTATATATCATAAATAATCTTATATCAATAATCAACAGCACATCCATGGATACTGCCCAAGACCTGTCAACCTGCAGGCTTGACCGGGCTTTCATTATTCGGCGTTATTATGAAGTTATGCGATTGATTTTATTACGCAGAACTTCTATAGGCCGACACTGTAGCGACCTGTAACAGAGACCAGAACATGGGCCTGACAGGAGCTATAGGGTCGGTTGTTCCGGTAGTTCAGAATCAAGCAAATACATCAACAGATCGTAATATCTTGTTCCGTTGGGTATAATGGGTGTTTTGCAGCTTTCGAGATGCACGGCGACGTCACATCAATGACACAGACCGATATCTTCCTTTTTTCCTCATCCGTCAAATCCTCCCGTAGACTATCAGCCAGTTCCTCTGGCCTCCTAGGTCGTCTTCCTTTCGGTGATAGCGGCATCTTGTTGCTGAAACCGAACCAGAACACCACATAAATCCCATATCCGGCCGCACGATCATCCTTGGCATAACACTCGATGAGTTGATTGCGAATAGCTTTCCATAAGTCAGGATGAGAGTTCTTCTTGATTTCCAGCGGTATTGCGGGACCGTCTGATCCTCCAAAAGAAATACGGATATCGGCACGTTTGTCTTCGGCATAATGTCCTTCGGGCTGTGCTTCAATATTCCATGGAGCAAGCCGCTGCTGCAGGTCGGACAGCAATGCATCCCTGCAAAGTTCTTCATGTTTCGGGGTTGCGAGCGAATCACTCGTTGCCTCGTTCCAGAATTGATTGTAGTCGTCAGTATTGCCGTCTCGTATACGCCGAGCCATGTCATCAAGCACATCGAGAGCCAGTGCGGCAAGATCACCGGCGTTGGCGGGGGTGCTGTTTTTCAGCGTGGAAACGACCTGATCGATGTTCGGGTGCCGGAAGCATGCCTCTCTGCGAACGGTACGTTGATTAAACCGGGCATCCAGAATGCGGTGCCTCCATTTTTCCAGATGCCCGTTTTCAGATAGCGAAACAAGAGTTTCGGCGGCTTCCAAACTAGCGTCCGAAGCAAGGAGATGGATCATGCGTTCGATTATTTCCGCCGTAAAGATTGCGGAGGATGCCAAAACAACACCCTTCAATGAATAGGGAGCAAAGTAACGCCCCAGAATTTCGACAAGCAGGCGAACTGTCGACACCGGCAGATCATTCAGAGGCAGCCAGTCCTGTCGTTCAAATGAGAGAAACTTGGCGAAATGCCGAACGCGACTCTCGTTTCCTTCCATGAACTCTGTCAACCTCTTTTCAAAGAATTCGGGGGAAACGACAAGGCCAGCGACCAGCCAGCATACGCGCTGAGGCGCGTTCATGCTGGACAGGTTCAGCTTGTCCTCAATCTGTGTCCGTAATGTATCCATCTCAAGATATTTCATAGCCGATATCAGCATCGCGTACAGCAATTCAAGTTGTTCGTTATTGCAACGGGCCGGGAATGATTTCAACATTGCCGGTATGGCCTGCCTGGCGACCGAAGCGTATTCGGGTTCAAAGGCCAACTTGTTCATAAGATAACGCACGGTCTTGATGTTCCCGGATTTCCGGCCCAAGGTCACGGAAACATAATGGATCAGGGTTTCGGCAATCGCTTCCGGCCGGGATTCAAGTGATCGATCAAACCATGCTTTGTCGCTTCCGAAGTTTCCGTCCAAGTAGAACGCAAGTGCTATTCGGAGCGGTCCGTCGCTCAGCCCAAGTGCGAAATCGGGATTTATACGGGTATTCTCGACCATCCCGGCAAGCCATGCCCTACCAAGCCAATGCTCTTCATTCTTCGTCGAAAGAAGAAAGATTTCCTCGGCATCCGGGACATCGTCTCGGTAAATGGATCGGCGAAAACCCTCAAGGGCGCATTCGACCAGGTTTTCATCGCAGCCCAATAAATGCAAAAGCTGTTCGGAAGATGTTTTTCCTTCAACGTCGGGATTGAGACCGAAATACGCGCTCGCCAGATCGTAAAGCAGTCGGGGATGGGCGGTTCCTTGCCGCAAGGAATGCCTCTGGGACTTGACGTATTTCAGCCACCTTCTTCTTTCTTCCCGTTTTTGGCGTTCTTGCCGGTCTTGACTCAGATAAAATGCCTGATCTTCATCATCGACCGGACAGAACAGCATTTTTTCTAGAAGATCCCGGTGCTGCCCGTTATTTTCAACGGCTCGCCCAATTTCATCCAGCGACAATCCCGCGTTGCCTTGCTGGTTGCTGATGGCATTCACTGATTGCTTTAGCCAGTACTCGGCAACCTCATCGCTGGAAGATGCAGATAGATGACCAAGACACCACAAGCCATAGTCAACGGGCGGTTTTGCCTCGTAAAGACGCTTCTGCATCCTGTGCATGCAGAGATCGAAATGTTCGTTTTCACGGCAATTCTGCTTCCAAAAGGCGATCAGTTTCTTCTGGATTTCAGGGTGGTCCCCAAGCCAGTTTCGCACGGATTCCCTCCTATGCCAATGGTTTTCAGGACCGATTCCGAGCCATTCATGTAAGCGGTTTGTCTCAATAGAAGTTCCGTGTGCATTTACTCCCCTTTCAAGCAGATTTGACATGCATTTCTTGAACAATGGAAAATCTCCGGGAATTGGACTTGCGATATCGGCCCTTGATGCAATCTGGTCAAGCAATGTCTTGACATCTTCTTCAGAAGACTGCTCATGCAAAATTTGGCTCCAGAAAAAGGTATAAAATCCGATAAACCCGGGATCGTCTGGAGGATGAAGGTAGTCGAATACCGTTTCGGGCGTGACGATTCCAGGATAGAGCTGCATTAACAGAAAGCCCATGAGTCTCTCCATGGGATCCTCGATGACGCCGCGATTTATTTCATCAAGCAGCAACTTCATCCGTGACATGTTTTTAGTGCCAGCTTCATCTGCACGACAAATCACTTCAAGCGCACGAAAACGGACCTCCAGCCCCCAGTCGGCAGTACGGACAATATCCATCAGAACATCGTCAAGCCCTGATATTCTGTCACCATGAAGCATGGCGTCAAGTACACACAGAGCGAACTCCTGATAAGCAGAATCTCGATCCGGGGCGGTCAGGATATGCCTGAATTCATTTTCCATATCGGGCGTGGCGATGCTTCCAAAGGGAGAAGATTTCCAATGGGATATGCGAAACCCCGGATATCTTCTGGCTTCTTTATGCAGGACATGAATCAGATAGCGTTTGTCGTCACGGCTGAATTGACGAACATCACCATACAGCACGACTCCCAGAGGGTCACGATTGATAATCTCTCTTCGATGACCGATGCAAAAGACGGCCAGCCACGCAGAGAGGCCTCGCAAACCGGAGATCACGATGCCGTCCTCTCCAGTTATGAGGGCAAGAATCCGTCCTAGTGGCATGCCTTGCCCGTTTATCAGTTGAGACAGGTGACGGGCCGCTAGATATTCAGCAATGTGGCGGTGCACTGGCTCAACCTGCCCTGTGGCATATACCTTGAACAGTCTTGTTCGAGCCGTTTTCCTGCAAAACGAAATGTCATTATCATCAATTTCCTCAATAAATGGGAATTCACTGGTTTTCACCACAATGCTCAGCGCATAGCCGGCATTGCCTGCCATTAACTGTATTGCACAAAGATATCCCGCTGTGTCCAGCAGTTGATCTGGATTGGTCACCTGTGATCCAGTACCCACACTATGTTCAGGGTTGTACTCTTGGGACAGGATTCGGCATGCCTGTTCAAACGCTTCCTTCCGGGTGGTTGGCCATTCGCCGCTATCAACGGCTTTCGCCAGTAAATCAAGCGTCAACGGGTTGGCCAACAATTGTCCCAGCCCTCGATTCCCTGCTTCCTCAATGAAAGGGCCAGCATCCGTTTCATTGAGATGGTTCGGCAAGATATGTTTAATGTCGTTTTCGGTGAGAGGGTCAAGATGGAGAATTAGGACTTTGCTATCGGGAGAGACTGTTTGAAGATGTTCCTGATCGAGCGCACCGAACCAGTCCGCCTCCCGGCAGGAAATGCGGAAGCATGGGCATCCCAATTTGTCGAGTGCGGCGCGAAGGCGATCAAAGGGTGTGCGAAAATCAGGTAATCCGGCCCGTATTTCGTCAAGACCGTCAATAAAAAGCGTCTTGTTTTGCCATTCTGGACGATCGTCTACATCGAATGTGACCATATCCCTGGCGGAGACAAACACAGCGTCCTGCTGTTCTTCAGATTCCCGAACGAAAGCGGTTGTCTTCCCTGATCCAGGGTCTCCGAGCAGGACGTAGGCAGGCGTGTCCCGGTATTCGCCAAGAGGTTTCGATTCGGCTTGCTTGCCCTGCCCAACTGATTTTTTGTCGAAAGTGCAGGTTCGCTCGACAATGTTCATCACCCTGTCTCAAACCAGTGATTCGCGGGTTGAACCAGAAACTCCGCAAGCGGAATACCCGATCCACCGACCAGAAGTGTTTTTTCGGGAGAAAACTCCTTTTCAAATGCCGACAAGCCGCCGTGACTGCCATGGATAAGCGAACTCTTGACCTCGATCCCGATCAGCCTTCGGCCCTTGACCAGAACAAAATCCACTTCATGAGGGCTTTTCCGCCAATAATGCAGTTTGATATCAGGCATCCCCGTGTTGTACAGGTGAGCACCCACAGCACTTTCTATCATCCTTCCCCAGAAAGTCCTGTCAGCCAAGGCTTCCCTGAACGAATATCCAGAATGGACCGATGCGAGAGCGGTGTTCAGGACATTCAACTTGGGGCTTGATGCCCGTCTTCGAACGGGCTGGGCTGCATGCTTTTCTAGCCCGGTAATCAGTCCGGCATTCGTCAGGAGGATGAGGTAGTGGGCAAGAGTTGTAGTATTTCCGGCATCATGAAGCGACCCCAGCATCTTGTTATAGGAAAGAATCTGACCAGAATAGGCACAGCCGAGTTCAAACAGGTTTTTCATCAATGCGGGTTTTTCTATGCGGGTCAGGGCGAGAATGTCCTGATCAAAAACAGGCTCGACCAGCGAGGCACGGACATAATCGCGCCAGCGTGGCTCGTCATGAATCAGCCGTGCCCCACCGGGATAGCCGCCAAAGTAGACATATCTATCCAAGTCGAAATTGAAGGCATCAACCATTTCCATGAACGACCAGTGACGCACCCGGATCAGCTCGAATCGTCCTGCGAGACTTTCCGTGAGACCCTGCTGCATCCGCAACGGAGCCGATCCCAAAATCACGACATGCATGTTGACTCCAGTTGCCCGGTCAGCATCCCACAGCCCCTTGACCGTTTCCGACCACTGTGGGATCTTCTGGATCTCGTCTAGCACCAGAACGAAACCCCGTTCAGACCTTCCCGCTGATCTGCGGGCTTTTTCCCATTCCAGGATTAGCCATTTGTTATCTCGAATGTCCGATTGCCTGATACGGCGATCTGCATGCTCATGAGGTATCTCGGGTTCTTCAGGCTCAGTATCGTCAACAGAGAGATAGACGGATTCAAGACTGGTCTGGCCCAGCGCCTGTCTGATCAGCGTGGTTTTGCCTGTTTGGCGAGGGCCCGAAACCACGATAATCCGTTCCGGGCGCTCTTCAAGGCGGTCCAGAATAATGTTAACTTGTTGTCGCTGATATCCACCCATGCAGTACATATTACTACATTGAGTAAAATATCTCAATGATGTAATTAAGTTCCTGCATGAACAGGTAACCTGCTATGCAGGACATTTTTGCGAGATCGCACACTCCTGATTGTCCTGTTTTCATAATCCCCCTATAATTGTGCCTTCAATGTACCGATTTTCCGGCCCAGCCTGAGCAGTCCCTGAATCATGTTTCAAAACGTAGAACCTACTCCACTTGACCCAATCATCCGCCTTATTGGCATCTTCAAGGCCGACAACCGTGACAACAAAATCGACATGGGCGTAGGCGTATTTCGCGACAGCAATGGAAATACTCCAATCATGGCAGCAGTCAAGGAAGCCGAACAGCGACTTCATGACCAGCAAACCACCAAGACTTATGTTGGCCTGTCCGGCGATGAATCATTCAATCAACACATCACCCGCATGGTGTTTGGAGATGCCGATACCAGTCGCATTCGTGCTGTTCAGGCACCTGGCGGTTGTGGAGCACTTCGTGTCTTGTCTGAAATGCTCTCCAGGGTCTCTTCCGACAGCAAGGTCTGGCTGACCGACCCAACCTGGGGCAATCATTACCCGATTTTTCAGGGGAGTGGATTTGAAACCGAAACCTATCCCTATCTCAACCGGGCAACCAAGACTGTTGCCGTGGATGAACTGCTGGATGCCCTGTCAAGGCGGGGACCGCAAGACATTGTCGTATTCCATGGCTGTTGTCATAACCCTTCCGGAGCCGAGCTTCAACCCGAACACTGGGATGAAATTGCCAGACTGGCTGGTAAAACCGGGTTTTTTCCGTTTTTCGATTTGGCTTATCAGGGCTTTGGCGATTCTCTTGAGCAGGATGTCTACAGCATCCGGACTGTGGCGAGAGAGGTCGAATCCCTGGTTGTGGCCAGTTCCTGTTCAAAGAATTTTGGGCTTTACAGGGATCGCGTCGGATGTGCGATGATTGCGGGCGAGAGTTCGAAATCTGCGGACCGGGCCTGTGCCCAGTTATTGAGTACGGCGCGCAGCTCCTATTCGATGCCGCCCGATCATGGTGCGGCGATCGTCGGCATGATTCTGGGTGATCAGCAATTGCGTCAAGCCTGGGAGCAGGAACTCACCGACATGCGAGGGCGAATCCTGGGATTGCGAGTCCAGATGAGCAACAAGCTTCGTGCCAGAACCGGACACAACCGCTGGGACTTCATTGCCGACCACCGCGGCATGTTTTCCCTGCTTGTTCTTGACGATGAACAAGTGAACCGGTTGCGTGATGAATACGCAATCTATGTGGTAGCCGGCGGCAGAATCAATATCGCCGGATTGCGCGATGAAGAGGAGATGGATCGTTTCGTCGATGCGTTTGTGACTGTTACGGAATGAGGATAAAGCGCAGTCCTCTATTCTGACAGTCAGTCCGCAGATGATATTCAGGGATTGAGCCAGCGAGCGGCCTGTTCTGCATAATAGGTCAATACGCCATGACACCCGGCCCTCTTGAAACCAAGCAGGGTTTCAAGGACCAGCGCCTGCTCATCAATCCAGCCGTTTTGGGCGGCTGCCTTGAACATCGCATATTCGCCACTGACCTGATAGGCGAAGGTCGGCATTCCGAATGCCTCGCGAATTCTCCAGATGACATCCAGATAGGGCGTACCGGGCTTGATCATGACCATATCCGCCCCTTCCTGGATATCCAGCGCAGTCTCGCGCAATGCTTCTTCTGCATTGGCCGGATCCATCTGATAGCTGTATTTGTCTGAACCACCCAGATTGGCAGCCGAGCCGACCGCATCCCGAAACGGCCCATAGAAACTTGATGCGTATTTTGCAGCATAGGAAAGAATCCTGAGGTTGTAGAAGCCCTCATCCTCAAGGGCCTTGCGAATACCGCAAATTCTTCCATCCATCATGTCGGACGGTGCCACCACATCGGCGCCCGCATGGGCATGAGACAGGGATTGACGAATCAAGGCCTCAACAGTGGCATCATTCATCACGTATCCGGACTCGTCAACCAGTCCATCCTGGCCATTCAGTGTATAAGGGTCCAGGGCAACGTCAGTCATCACTCCGATCTCGGGCACCTTGTCCTTGATGGCAGAGATTGTTCTTTGCACCAGACCATCAGGATTCCATGCTTCTCTGGCATCATCGGATTTGACATCCGACGGGGTCACTGGAAACAACACCACAGACTGTATTCCGAGATTGTGCAAGTCCCGGCATTTGCTGACGATTCGATCAACCGACAACCGCTCTATGCAGGGCATGGATTGTACTGGCTCCGCTGTTTTATCCCCTTCCCGAACAAACAGGGGTTGTATTAAATCGTCCACGCTTAGGGTCGATTCACGCATCAGTGTACGGCTGAATGAATCCGCCCGCATCCGACGCAAGCGGGTAAATGGATAATGCCCAGATTCCAGATGTTCAACCATCGCCAATGCCGACAGTATCCTGCTCCTTAATGGATGTCTGCATCACTTGGGCTTTCGGGTCTATGTGGAAGCAGTCGATTTGTCCCTTGCGGCCTTGGATCGATTCTTCGACCTGGCCGTTGCTGCACGAGGCCCGGATTTTGCGGTTGCGGTGCTGGACTTGGCGGTACGCCTGGACTGGGGCTTGGAGACACTTTTCGACTTGCGTGTCGTTGTCTTTGCTTTCGCGGAAGAGGTTTTTCGGGCAGTTGCAGGTTTTTTCGCGGCTACGGGCTTTCTGGTCTTCGAGGTCTTACTGGCGGCAGCCTTCCCTGTTGCCTGAACAGGCTTCTCTGCGGGTGCCTGTCTGGACTTTCTGGCCTGCTTCGGTGGGTCAACACGATTTATTTCACCGCCGGCAATCACCGTATGGTCGACTTCCTGCACCACCTCGGATG
>VXPI01000188.1 GCA_009839585.1 Gammaproteobacteria bacterium | reverse complement strand
TACGTGCATCGTTATATGATGTAGCTTGTTTGACTTTCGCTCACGACCCAAAAAGAGCTTGGGTATTATGGCCTCCGGGCCATCTGCCAGAATCAGTTTGACTACGAGAAAGAAGTCAGACTTCTTTATCACGAAAAAATACGATCATGTTTCAGCCTCCGGGTCTTATTTTAACGATCCCAATTAGACGAAACGGAATATCGACCGGTTATTTCATGGCAAGTGGGGTGGCTATAAAGACCGGATTCCCTAATCCTCAAATAGACTGCTCTGTATTAGGCGCAAGGCATTATGTGCTGTGTCTGGCTTAGCCTGATGCGATGATAAGAATAATTCCTTAACCCCCTTTTCTTTAATAGTGGCGTTCCAGCATCGAGGGTTGGTTGTGCCAAGATTAGGAGGGGTCTTCTAAATTCTTAGTCCAGTAGCAGTCAGAGTGTAGATCCTGCGTTAAATTTACCCCTATGTTAACCCAGTATCAGGTGGTGGGTTGTCAGGTAGTTTCCTCAGAAAATCACCCAATGATGGTATTGGAATATAGTAATTACCTGGCCTGTCTCTTGATTCCATCAAAACGCCGGCATGCAAGGCATCCGTCGGGAAATCTTTCACGGGTTCTCCACATTTGGTTTTCGCATGTTGTGCAATGTTGAAAATCTGGTCTATATTCAATAAACCATCATTGTGATCTGTGGCCAGTGCCAGTTGTTTATAAATCCATGACTGGCCTGAGCATCTACGAAGTATCATCCTGTAGTAATCTTCCTTTCTACCCTGAGCGTTATGAAGAGCCTGATCAAGCCATTCACTTTTGATTTTTCCTCCATGTTCAACAATAACATGAGAAGCAGCAACGGCTATGCGATTGATATGCTGGGGCCACCCTTGAGACAGTTTCGCCATGCGGTTTACCCAGATTTCCCGCTCTTCTCTTGAACCGGTAAATTCATAGGCATTGAATACGCTTCGAATGACATCACAAGACTCTTCGTAATCCAGAAGTTCGAGATTTACCACCCGCTGGTCAGCAGGTCTTGAGATACCGCATTCGGATAACCTGCTTTCGGTATCACTCAATCCGAAAAATGCGGCTAGCAAGGGAATCTTATCGGGCGGATCATGCAAGCAGCTCATTACCCCTTTCGTCGAGTTCCCAACCGGGGTGTTCTGGGCTTCATCAACAAAAGCCACGATGTGAAAGTTCTTCAATAGTCCAGCTGCATTCTGAAAAAGTCGCTGTGAAAATACAATGGCTTCCTGATCATTTCTTGATTTCCTTCCTACAGAAATACCGGCGATGCCAAATCCTCTTTCAGAAAGGTCATGATACACTTTTCGGCCTATTTCCATAATGCTTTCCAGCTTCCTGGCACTACTGCCCGATAATATTTTCGAGAGCCGTTCGCCTTCCTGATTAATCGCTTCGATTAACAACACCACAACCTCCGCTGCTGACTCAAGATTCTCTGGCTTGATGTTCACGGCTACCCATGGTTCATTAGGTGTCGAATGCTGTCGTACCGCCTCCATGCACTCCTGCATCAGTGCTGTTTTACCGGAGCCCGGAGCACCCTGAAAGATCATCGTGCCGCCGCCGATGAAACCATCGTTGAGACTAGTTACAGCATCCTGAAATACCTTGTATTTATCATCTCGTCCCCGAAAGAATGGCTCACGCCCGGTCTCGGCCCGGTCGGTACGTCGTAACCACTTCTCCAACGATACTGGATTGGCAGGTCGGGGCTTCGGAAATAGCTTTTCGTTCATGTATGTACTGCTCGCCATGCGCGGTTGAAAAAGTGTCTTGTAGCCTTGTCTCTAGCATCTGGATCAGTGAGGATGATGTTTTGCATTTCCTTGTCGCGCTGGAACATCAGGATCGCACCTCTCAAAAATGCCTCAGCAAAAGCGGTATAGACTACATCGGGAGGGTTGTTTCGCAACATGTCGGACAGGTTTTCATCCATTATGTCACGATTAACCTGCTCGAAACGGAGCATGTCCTCTTCTGTAAAGTCTGTGCCGTGTCGGTTGTTGAATTCCTTGACGATCTCGGACAGTTCCTTCTTCTCGTCCTCCGTATAGGGTTTGGCTCCAAATTCATTGATGGCAGTAAGTTCCAGTGTGTCACCGGGTGAGAGAGAGCCGCTTCCCTCTTCCTTCTTGTCCACCCTGAAAGCCTGCAAGTCAAGCATTTCATCCGTGATCTCGATTTCCGGCGGAATCTCGCGGTTCGGTAGCAAGCGGGAAAGCCAATCGCCGTAGCATGCGAGTTTTTCAAGGCTCGTATCTTCCAGGGGATAGACCTGAGCAATAAAGGCATAGAAGCGATTAAAGCTCCTCAGCAGCTGGCGGAACTCCTCTTGCCGTCCTGGATCATCGTCCGCTTCAAAGCGAGTAACGGCCTGCCGAACCAGACCCTCAAGGCGTGGCCTGTCTGCGGTGCTGAGAGGTCCCTTGAAGTATGTCTGGGCAAAGCGCTCAATCTCTTCCCTGTCGAGATAGCCAAATTTGAACAGCCGCCTCTCCAGATCATAAACCTGATTGGGTTCAGACATCGCTTCAATGGCCGTGACTTCATAAAACGGCTTAAAGGCTATCTGGGTATCTTCGATGCTGTTCTCAAAATCAAGGATGTAGGTGCAGTGTTTATCGGTCCGTTTCCGGTTCAGCCGTGAAAGTGTCTGAACCGCCTGAAGACCGGAGAGTTTTTTATCAACATACATGGCGCAAAGCCTGGGCTGGTCAAAACCCGTCTGGTATTTTTCAGCTACGACCAATATGTGATAAGTGTCAGGATACGGGGTTCCGTCAGGCTTGAATCCATCAAAGCGACCGGGGAGCTCGGTTTCGGAAAATCCGTTGAGGCTTGCCTCTGTTACCTTGTTGTCTCCTGAATCCAGTTCGCCCGAGAAAGCGACAAGTGCTTTCAGGTCTGTATATCCCTGTTCTTTTATGTAATTCCCTATACCATCGAAATATCTGAGTGCATGCTCCCGGCTTTTGGTAACGACCATGGCCTTGGCCTGCCCGCCCATTTCATGCATGGCATGGCGGCGGAAATGCTCGATGATGATCTCGGCTTTCTGGCCGATGGCGGTTGGGTGCAGGCTTGCATATCGAGCGACCTTGCGCTGTCCCTTTCGCCCGCTTAGCCGGGGATCGTCCTCAATGGCCTTCTCGAGTTGATAGTAAGCCTTGTAGGTCATGTAGTTCTGAAGCACATCGAGAATGAAATTTTCTTCAATTGCCTGTCTCATGGAGTAGAGATGGAATGGATGGGGCAGGCCGTCCGTGCCTATTTGTCCAAAGCGTTCCAGAGTCACATTTCGGGGCGTTGCAGTGAACGCAAGGAAACTGATGTTTGTCTGCGGGCCTCGCGCTTTCTGATGCTTTAGGATCAAGTCCTCAATTTCAGCAGATGAAGAATTTTCGCGTGTCAATGCATCAGTCATTGCCTGTGCACTTTTGCCAGACTGGCTCGAATGTGCCTCATCCACGATGACCGCAAATTTCCGCTCCCCCTGACCTGAAAGCGCTTGCAGGTGGTCGGTCGAGAATTTCTGGATGGTGGTAACGATGATGCGGGCACCGTCAGCGATGGCTTCCTTCAGTTGACGCGATGTGCCGTCAATTTTCCTTACGATGCCACTGGTCTGCTCGAATTGCGAAACGGTTCCCTGCAACTGCCTGTCGAGAACGACGCGGTCGGTCACGATAATCACAGTATTGAAGACCGGATTGTCGACACTGTCATGCAGGTTGATTGCATGATGGGCCAGCCAGCCAATCGTGTTTGACTTGCCAGAACCTGCCGAGTGCTGGATCAGGTAGTTGTTTCCGGTACCATGATCTTTTGCGTGTGTCATGATTTTACGAACCGCATCAAGTTGATGATAGCGCGGGAAGATCATGGTTTGTTTTTTGCCTGCCTTCTCCAGATGCATGAACTGTCCGATCACATCAAGGAGAACGGAACGGGAAAAGGTTGCTTCGCCCCAGAAACCTGATGTATAGAGATAGGCAATGCGGTGTTCATCCTTGATGTCTGGATTTCCGGAACCACCATCGCGACCTCGGTTGAACGGCAGGAACCTGGTCTTGCCATTCAAAAGCCGTGTTGTCATCGAGACATTGTCTTCATCGATTGCAAAGTGGACCAGTGCACCGCGTTTGAAGGTAAGCAGGGGCTCGCCTGCAGGAGAACGCTCGGTGCGATACTGTTTTTCCGCATGGCGAAAGGTGGTGTCGGTAAGAAGGTTCTTGAACTCCATCGTCACGATAGGCAGGCCGTTCAGGAAGAGTACGGCATCGATTCGGTTTGCACATCTTGTGCTGTATTCCACCTCCTTCATGACCGATAGGATATTTGACTGGTATTCCTTGATGCGCCTGGGTTCCAGGCTGCTTGCGGGGCGGAAATAGCAAAGGGAGAACTTGATGCCGGGCACGATCTTGATGCCTTGACGAAAAACGTCAAGCAGACCACGTTCCTTGATTGATCTTTCCAACTCCTTGAAGAAAGTGTCTTCGGCAGATGCCGTGTAATGCGTCGTGAGTTTGTCCCAAGCGTCCTTCTGTGCAGTCTGGACAAAGCGTAGCACTAGATCCTTGTCCATTGCCAGTGAGCGGTCATAGTCTGTCAAGGGGTTGCGCGGTACATAGCCTTCGCCGCTGATGAGACGGTCAGCAAGATAATCTTGCAGAGCTTTCTCTTTATGAAGGTTGCGGACGGAAATCGTCATGCGAATTGCTCCGTGGTATCCGTATTCGGACGTACTTTTGGCCAAGCAGGGGATTGCAAGACTACAGTAGCCAACGACCTGTTTTTTAGATTCTGCTGATAGCGCATGTTCTTGTCCGTGGTCACGATGACACGGTATCCGGCCTCTTCTGCCCTGCGGATTAGTTCCCCGTTTTCCAGCATCTTCCAGTCATTCTCTGCGAACCGATCCACCAAATGCCCTGTCAGGTGGTGCCGGAGCGTTGCCGGGGTATCATGATCAAACAAGATCTTCATAGTCAAGCAGTGGATTTCAGGTATTCTGCCTCATGCTTGAGCACTGCTGCGGCCTGCCAGCCCTTGACTTCGGGATACCATTCCAGAAAATCCTTCACGGTCGCACCGCTCTTCAGGTTTTCAAAGAGGGCATAAACCGGCACCCTTGTTCCGGTAAAGGCCCAGTCTCCGCTGATTTTACGTGGATTGCGTTCCGCCGCCTTGCGTTGTGTCCAGTTGGTCATGATCGTACCTCCTGTCCATGGCTATATCGGGCATTCAGTGAATGCTGTTCAGAAAAGGCTGATTTTGCTTCATCACCACATGTTGTAGAATTCGTTTGCTGCAACCCTGCCGCCGCCTCGCGTACATCAATCTTGCCAGTAACTGCTTGATGAATGATGGCCTGCTTCTGCTCCTCAAGAAGCGTGACCAGCTTCTGCTTTTTCTCGATCAGCTGGTCAATTAGGGTAGTCTTATGGTCGAGAAAGTCTGCGATGGCGTTCTGTTCTTGGAGAGATGGTACTGCCAATCTTGTATTGCCTACAAAATGCCAGTCTGTTCGCGGCATCTTGGCTCCGAAGGCTGAACTATTGATCCAGTCTATAACTGATTTCGAGCGAAGCAAGTGATCTAGAAAATGTTGCGATATCCGATCAGTGGTGCGAAGTACCAGAAATTCGCTAACACATTGTCCGCAAGATTTCGCGTGCATAACCTTTGCCAGATATGGTCGTAGCTTTCCAAATAATACGTCCCCCTCTTCAAAGAGTTTTAGCTGACTTCCGGTTGTCTCTGTGCAATTTGATGTCACTCGGCCCGTCCAGCTTTCGACATTTTCAAGGGCAACATACGGTATGTTTTCTTGCAACTTCCCAGTTAGCTCTAATACCTGATGCGCAACTGACTTGAGTCTCATTATTTCCCAATGCCTCGGTACTTCTTCCAGCCACTCGATACTGGAAGGCTTGTAGGTCGAATAAGGCCTACCCGTTCGAACATCTATCTGACCGGTGATCGCTTGATGAATGATGGCTTGCTTCTGCTCCTCAAGAAGCGTGATCAGTTTCTGCTTTTTCTCGATCAGCCGGTCAATCAGAGCAGTCTTGTGGTCAAGAAAATCTGCGATGGAGGTTTGTTCGGGGAGAGGGAAAAGAGGTACTAGTTGTTCAGCAAAGATTTTGTATCTGAAATCTGAGGACCTTTCTCTAATACCTTTGGCGAGAGATTGTATCCATCCGATTTGAGCCATTGCACGTAACAGATAGGCGTAGAAATGGACACATACTTGGGTGCTTGGTATGCATACTGAATAAACTGGTGACCCCTTTCCATTGGAATCAGCCACTCCAATAGCCCCAGAATAAGCATCCATAGAGTGGATTACGAGATCTCCAATATAAATGCCTTTATAGCCAATTTCCTTCAGAGACTCTGTAAACCCAGATTCACGCCGATTTCTACGAAGTGTTACAGTACCATCGCGAAAGCATGTGACAACCTCATCTTCTTCCTTGATTGGCCTCTCAATTTTTTGGAATAGGCTCTTTGCCCTACAGATATCCCAATGCTCCGGCACCTCCCCCAGCCACTCGACACCGGAAGGCTTGTAGGCCGGATAAGGCTTATACTTGAAAATCATGACTCAGCCTCTTGTGTCATTCGTTCCTTATTCCAGACTTCTCCGGAAATACGGCGGCCAAGTTTGGCGCCTTTCTTCATCCTGGAAAACCGATTATCGAGAAACCGTGTCTGGCTGTCGTCTCAGCGGCTAGTCAGACAATATTCCTGTCGTTGTAATGTTTAATCAGAACAGTTGATCCGAGCATGTTTCTTTATTCGATCCTCTGTTCTATGACAGTTATTCAAATTTGCCATGGAGCGAATTCGATAACATGAAATGGTCACTTACTCCCAAGCCCACTTATCCATTATCCGCACAGTGAGGTGGACACTTATTCATTCGTGGAATTCCGCTTAATTGTATTCTGCCTTGCTACCCAGCGTTGCCAGACAGGGTCAGTCTGCCTAAACTTTCGCCAGTATTCGTCGTATTCCTGGCCGCTCAGGTGCTTGGTTTCCTCATAGTTCTTTCTGCGGGCTTCGCGCATGAACTTGACGCAATCGAATTTTGTCGTTTCTTCAGTCTTCATGGTATATATTTTCCGGGGGCCGGATATCGATTTCCGGATAGCCAAGTTTTCGGTTGACACTATTGTACGCCTGAATACGCCCCCAATTGACAATGTGCTTGAAATTCCAGCTCACAACCACATCGACTTTGCCAAGACTTGCAATGGCGACATGCAGTGCGTCGTTGTAATGGGCGGAACCTATAGCCCCTGATGAGATGTAGGCATTCGCAAGATCTCGAGCCTGCTCTGTCTCTTTGAGCAGTTCTGTCTGCGTTTTGGGCACCTGATCAGGAATTTTCGCCACATTTTCGGGATCCCCCAGCAATTCCTCGCGAGTCACATCGGAAATTACCATGATCGCCTTTTCTTGCTGGAAAGCCTTGAACAGGAGACGTGAATATTTGCGAAACTTGACATCTTCGCAACCTCTTATTACCGATGTATCCACATAAATCCTTGGCTTCATCACGTCATATTCTACTTTCGGAGTGCGCAGGATGAAATTGGGAAGCAGGCTGTCAATTTCGCACTGGAGTGCCAGAATGTCCGTCTGGATCTCTTCCAGCGAGCGCATCGGCACTGGCTTGTAGAAATAGCGGTTGAAATTGATTTCATAGCCAACCCGACCGACCTGCTTATTCCTTGGATCCGTATATTTCTCATCGACCCATGCGTCAGGCACAAAAGGCAGAACCTCGCGCTCCATGTAGTCCTGATAATTCTCGGAAAGCGGTACCAGTTCGTGATCCCGCAAATCAGGGTCAGGCTCGGGGCTACCGTCCTTGCCAGTGCAGATGTCGGCCTCATCATCTTTCTCCGACAATGAAGACAGGATCGCCTTCTTCAACGGAGCACTGACTGTGATTTCGGCATTGCGTAGATTGTCCGTCAACAGTTTGTCAAATTCGTCACGGTTCAGGAAAAGCCCGTCTCCAATCTTCTCAAGCGCTGACCTGATTCCGGTTTGCCTGTCCTCTTCCAGCTTTGCGAAAATCCTTTGTTCAGCCAGTCGTTCAAGCCGTTCCGAATCAACCCGAAAATTCAGTCTTAACGGGCGTTCCACTCGGATTTCGCGATACCCAAAATCAACGGTCTCGAAAATGCGCGATGCATCGTCCTCTTCACCTTGTGCTTCCATGAACCCCGCATAGATGCGCACGATTTGAGCTCGTGCTTCATCAGGAATTTCACGTCGCTTACTTCCCAGGGACTTGCGCATGGGTTTCCAGAAGCGCTCACTGCTCGCATCAATCAGTTGTACCTTGCCTTGCCTATTTTCAGGTTTTCGGTTGGCAAGAATCCAGACATAGGTCTGAATGCCCGTGTTGTAAAAAAGATCGGTCGGCAGGGCAATGATGGATTCAACCCAGTCATTTTCCAGCATCCAGCGGCGAATTTCACTCTCGCCTGACCCTGCGCCGCCCGTAAAAAGCGGGGAACCATTCATCACGATGCCGATGCGCGAACCGTTCTCGTCATCGCGCATTTTGGAGATCATGTGCTGCAGGAAGAGAAGCTGGCCATCCGAGATGCGCGGTGTGCCGGCTCCGAAGCGCCCATCGAACCCCATGGTCTTGGCCTCGGTCTTGATCGGTTCTTGGTATTTCTTCCAGTCCACGCCATAGGGGGGATTGGAGAGCATGTAGTGGAATCTTTTATCTGCATGGGCATCAGAGACCAGAGTGTTACCGAAGGCGATTTGCTCAGGATCATGTCCGGTTACAAGCATATCGGACTTGCAGATTCCAAAGGATTCGGCATTCAGCTCCTGGCCGAAAAGCTCAACTCGAATCCCGTCATTGAATTCTTTCAGGGCCTCTTCAGTTAGTGCCAGCATGCCTCCAGTTCCACAGGCGGGATCATATACCTGGCGAATGATTCCGCGCTTGGTTAATCTTTCATCATCGTTGGCGATGAGAAGATCGACGATGAGTTGGATGACTTCGCGGGGCGTGAAGTGTTCCCCTGCTGTCTCGTTGGATATCTCGGAGAAACGGCGAATAAGGTCTTCAAAGAGATAACCCATATCGATATTTGATACGGTATCCGGGTGAAGATCGATGCTACAGAAACGCTCAAACACACTCCAGAGGATTCCGCCTTCATTGAGACGTTTGAGCTGATCAGTAAACAGAAATTTTTCCAGCAGGATATCTCGGACATTACCGGAGAACTTGGTGATGTAGTCCACAAGGTTGTCGTGGAGTTGGCGAGGGTCTTGCCCTTTCAGTTTCTCAAAAGTGAAAGGAGACAAGTTGTATACCTTTACGTTGTCTCCAGCAGCAACATAAAGAATCTGATTACGGGCATCGTCGTACATGTCATCATGCAGTGTGCTGGCTACATTGAGGACTTCATCTTTGGTGCTTTCAAGGATGCAGTCGAGACGACGAAGCACAACGAATGGCAGGATTACCTTGCCATATTCGGATTGCTTGAAATCGCCGCGCAATATCTCTGCAATTGCCCAGACGAGGCTGCTTAAGTTCTGTTTGTCCGTAGACATGAGACATCCATTTTTTCTTTTTGTAGATTTTATCTCACATCAGGTGGTTACGCTTTTTATCTGAATTGTCTCGGTAGCCGGACAGTAGCAAAT
>VXPI01000206.1 GCA_009839585.1 Gammaproteobacteria bacterium | reverse complement strand
TACCGCGCCTTGATTTCCTCAATTGCCGAACTGGTATTATCGCGGATTGAATTCAGGTCCTTCAGTGCACTGTTGAGGTTTTTCTGATATTGGTCATGCAATCCATAAGCTTTTCTATCTTTCGCACCATATCCCGGAAATGTGTCGTCAGATATATATGCCTTGTATATTGTGAACATGAAGACTGCAATTCCGACAAATGCAAGGGTTGCTGACTCAAGGCTCTCCCATGGCAATGGCTGGTCAAGCAACTTGCCGAATGCCGTGGCGAATGCTTGATCCAGAGTTTCAAGCCGACCCGTGTTTTCTGCTTCGACGTAACTGTCCCGGACATGACCTGCAATGATGTTCCAAGCCAGTGCCAGTGAAGCTAACAGGCACGTTAGGACGGCGACAATAATCTTCAAGAATATGTGCCTGAGATTCTTGTACCGCAGAATCAGGCCTGTGCCGATGCCCAGCACTACGTTGACGGCAGTAAGCGCAAATGCAACCATCCATCCTTCAATCACCCCCCCCCGAGAGACGCTGGAAAGCAAATTTGCGCTGACGAAAGTCTCAAAAAGTGCGGCTATCACAACCCATAGCCAGTGAGCCCATAAACTGTTAGGGTAATGTGCAACCCGTAATAGATCATTTTGGTTGCGGAACTGCCGGAGATCACTATATGCTTCATTGTACCTTTCCTGTTCTTTTGCGAGATCACCAAGATAAAGTTCGGCTTGCTGTTCGATGTCCTGACAGCCCTTGTTGATCAGATTTCCAAGATTGATTGCTGGATTTTCCTTCCTCCAGGTGGCCTCTATCTCACGAAAAATTGCCAGATGGTCATTGACATATTCCTGTACGGCTTGCTTGGTGTTGGCGGCCACTTTCTCGACGAAAGCGCAGATTTTCCGATAGGTTTCGTCTGGTTTGGCTTCTTCTTGACTGGGCAGGTTGTTTTTTCCGCGTTCCGCCCCGATCTTTTGAATTCTGTTTTCCTTTATCCATCGTTCGCTGTCAAGTCGGATGTATTCGCCAGTAGCCTTGCCAAAACCAACGGTATTTTCCCAGTTTGCGGGTCTGTCCCAATTTTTCATTGTTGCTTGCGAATGATGTGTTTTCAGGCTGGTGCTTTGTCCAGTGCAAGGAAAGGCAAGCCGCACAAGTCTTATTTGTTCATCTGAACTTCTGCACGGTATTTTACTCTGACTTGTAAATATTTGGCTAATCCTTTGCCCTAACAAATGCAACGCTTCATGGGGCTTGTCCGGAAATCGGCGCTTAGCGGATACAGCCAATATTTGCTTGATCGGCAGTTATTGGTGTTGAACATTTGTTATGTCCTCGAGTTTTTCTGGCGTTGGCTTGGTAGCAATTGTCAGCAAAGCGAATTCGACAAGTCTTTCGAGAAGCACGGTCCAAACCCGATACCGATCGTATTACTCACCTAGAAGCCAGCCTGCGATTTTCTTGAGTGGAAAGTAAGCCTAATTGGTGTTTGCAAGAAGAGCATGATAGGGACATCCCAACCGAATGTAGCAGGTTGTTTTTTATGCTTCAGCGCTTCTAATATGCAACCCTGATTCCCTTGTCCAAAAAAAGTAGAATCTTCATTTCAGGAAGCTGAAATAGGGTCAACAGATCCAATCTACCCATCCATTTTCACACATCCTTGTAGCTTACGTATGCATTGAAGTCACTCAACTGGAATGACGTCTGGTAAAAATCATTCAAGCAACAGCATATCATCAACCTGCCAGCTGACCCAGCAGGTATCGCCAGTCTTTGGCAGATGCTGCGACCTCGAGGTGTTTGGAACAGTGCAGGATAATTCTGTACCCTGGCCAATTTCCACAAAAATCGCGGTTTCCTTGCCGTGATAGGCAATATTTACGATCTGCGCTTCAGTGCTGAACAGGGAATCGTCCGGACGCTTTGCAGTCAGGCGGGTTTTCTCCGGCCGGATAGCAACGGCATTGATCCGGTCCGGCTCGATATCTTCCGGGTGTGAGACCGAAAAACTCCCGACATCAGGGGCTTCAATGGTAATGCTGTCCCCATTCTCTTTAACCCTTGCGTCAAAAACATTCATCTTGCCGATGAAGTCCGCCACGAATCGATTGGCAGGGAATTCATAGATGGTTCGTGGTTCGGCAATTTGCTCAATTTTGCCTTCATTGATGACTGCAATCCGATCTGCCATGGACAGTGCCTCATCCTGATCATGGGTAACGATAACAAACGTGATGCCGACAGTATTTTGCAGCTTGACGAGTTCCAACTGCATGGCTTCGCGCAACTTTGCATCAAGTGCCGACAGGGGTTCATCCAGCAGCAGGACCTTGGGTTTCTTGACCAGTGCCCGGGCCAACGCAACACGCTGCTTTTGTCCACCGGATAACTGATCGGGCATCCGGTCCTGATAATCTCCCAGCTGGACTTGGTCGAGCGCAGCCATTACCCCTTCCCGCAGGGTCGGTTCTGGTACACCGGTGACCTTGAGGCCATAGCCAACATTTTCAAAAACGGTCATATGCGGGAATACCGCATATGACTGAAACACCATGTTAATTGGCCGGTGATTCGGCGGTACACCATGCATGTCCTCCCCGTCAATCAGAATCTTTCCTTCCGTGGGCACCTCAAGTCCAGCCAGCATTCGCAGCAATGTGGTTTTTCCGCACCCGGAAGGGCCAAGCAGGGCAAAGAATTCACCCTCCTGAATGGTTAGGGAATTGTCGTCAACGGCAACTACGCTCCCAAAACGCTTGCTGACATTGCTGATTTCGATAACGGTTTTTGCGTGATTCATGATGAAAGCAGTTTAATGGCCAAGTTTTTGTCCTGCACGACTCTGTAACCACAATGCGATGGTGGTCAACACCAGGGTAATTGCAATCAATACAGTTGATGCAGCATTGATTTCGGGGGTAACTGAAAAACGCACCATCGAATAAATCTTGACCGGTAGGGTGACCGTATCTGGGCCAGAGGTAAAGAAGGTAATCACAAAATCGTCCAACGACAATGTGAATGCCAGCAATGCTCCAGCAATTAAGCCAGGCCTCATAAACGGAATCATGATATCGCGAAAGAACTGCCATTCACTCGCCCCTAGATCCTTGGCAGCCTCCTCCAGCTCCAGATTGAAATTGGCCAGCCGTGCCCGGACGATGACTGCTACAAAAGGAAAACAGAACGAAATATGGGCAATTGTAATTGCACTTAGGTTAAACGGCCAGACAAGGCCGGAAGGCCAGCCAACCCGCGAGAAGAAAGCCATCATCGCAACCCCCATGCAAATCTCGGGAATCACGATAGGGAGAGTCATAGCCCCTTCATAGGCTCCTTTGAGCGGAAAACGAAACCGCCACAACAACAACGCAACCATGGCCCCGAGTATGGTGCTGATAATGGTGCAGAGGAAGGCAATCGTCAAGGAGTTGGCAAAGGCTTCGATCAAGCCATCGTTGTTCCAGGCCTTTTCATAGTACTTGGTGGTAAATCCACGCCATACAATGTTGCGGCGGCTATCGTTGAAACTGAATATAACCAGGATCAAAAGCGGGGAATACAGAAACACGAAGGACAAGCCAAGAGTTAGTTTCATCCATCCCTGATGAATGTAGTCCAATGGACCGGCAGATGTTCTTTTTGCAAGCAGACCGCGCATTATCCTGCATCCATGGTCGAACCCCGCTTTGAGAACAGGGCCCGGGCAGCAAGCACAAAAAACGTGATATACATCAAGATGAATGACAAGGCCGAACCAAATGGCCAGTCATTCGCAGACTTGAACTGCCGTTCGATGACATTCGCAATCATCTGGCTGTCCGTGCCACCGAGCAAGTCCGGCGTCAGAAAGGAACCGAGAGCCGGAATAAAGGTGATGATCAAGCCAGAGATAATTCCCGGCATCGCAAGCGGAACAGTGATCGATAAAAAGGTCCTGAACTGAGTTGCTCCAAGATCCAGACTTGCCTCGAGATATGACCGGTCCATACGATCAAGAGACGCATAAAGTGGCAGCACCATGAACGGAAGATGTACATAGACCAGCCCAAAGACTACTGCAAAATTATTGTAAAGGAGTGGAGCGGGCGTGAAACGTTCTCCGATCAGTCCGGAGGGGTCCATCCCGAAAAACAGCAAAATGGCATTCAGCCCATCCCACAGGTATTCCAGCCCAAAGTTCACGTAGCCCTTGGTACGTAGAACTGCAATCAGGGCATAGGTGCGAATCAGGAGATTGGTCCAGAACGGAAGAATGACCAGAAGCAGCAATATTGGCCGGATCCGTGAAGGGGCAAATGTGATTGCGATTGCAATTGGAAACGCAACCAGAAGACAGGCCAGAGTAGTAATGCCCGCAAACCAGAATGATTTCAGGAATATCTGTAGATACAGGGGGTCCATGGCCCTTGCATAATTGGCCATGGTCCAGGTCAAGTCGATGTCGATCAGCCCCCGTTTGTCTCCGAAACTGAATAACCAGATCAGCGACAGGGGGATGATGAAGAATACTGTCAGCCAGATGCCTGGCGGTACGCCAAGCACCCAGAACGTCTTCGATTTGCGATTCCGGTAGTTCAACGCATCCTGCAATCAACAACCACACGGGAGACGGAATCAGAGCTCCCGTGTGGTTGCAAGAATTGAATCTACGCAGCTTGGATGCGGGTCAGGGTTTCGTCGATCAGACGCTGATATTCCTCACCTTTATACACTGATACTTCAAGCTTTTCGATAACTTCCGGCGGAGGGAAAATGGCCGGGTTGCCGGTATAGGATGAATCCATCAAGGTTTTTGCCGCCGCATTTGGCGTGGCATATTGAATGTAGTCCGCAATCAAGGCGCCTGCCTCGGCATCCAGGATGTAGTTGATTAATTGGTGGGCATTATTGGGGTGTGGAGCACCGGCCGGAATGCATAGCGAGTCCTCCCAGAGCAGGCCGCCTTCTTTCGGTACGGCGTAACCAATATCATCGTCCTCGGCCATCACTTGCAGGATATCCCCATTCCATTCCATGGTCAGGTCGACATCGCCAGCCGCAAGCAAGTCCTGCCCATTGTCTTCGGCAAAAGCCTTGATATGTGGTTTTTGTCGAATTACCATTTCCTCAACTTTCCTGATCTTGGCTGGATCTGTTTCGTTTAGTGCTTCACCCATGTACTTCAGCCCCATTTGAACGATCGTTCCACCGTCAGCCAAAAGAGCGACTTTTCCAGAGTATTTATCGGAGTCATACAGCCACTTCCAGCTGTCAGGTACGCCGTCGACAGCTGATTTTCGATAGCCAATACCGATGGTTCCCCACATATAGGGCATCGAATACTGCCGTCCTGGATCGTGTAGCGGGTTCAGAAAAGCCGGATCAACATTTGCCATGTTGGGAATCATGCCATGATCAAGCTTCTGCAACATGCCGGCTTCAATCATCCGCTCGGTATAGTCATTGGTGGGTACGATCAGGTCGTAACCGGGGTTGCCGCCCTTGAGTTTTGCAAACAGCTCATCATTGTCCGCAAAAAGATCCAGTTTGACGCTGATTCCGGTCAGGTTTTCAAAATCGTCCAGCGTGGTCTCACCGATATAGGTATCCCAGTTATAGAAATTGACGGTGGGGTCTTCCATGGCGAGCGCGCCTTTCGGATGAATACTCAGGCCTGCCGCTGCTGCTCCCATGCCAAGCAAGAATGATCTCCTGCGCATCATTGGTGGGTATTTAGTCATTATTTTCCTCATTATTCATAAAGGTTAGAAGGAAATAACTATATCACTTTTTCTGGCTTATTCGGGAACTTGAATGACTGAAGAGGGTTTTGCGTTAGTTGAAAGATCTTGATGCTTCAATCTGAGTCATGACATCCATATCAACGAGAGGCATTTCAGGACAATCCGCAATTCCTCCAAGTCAGTCATAGACAGGGGTTAACCAGTGCATGTATCGATCATGCTCACCGATTAAGACCCGCCTATAGAGGTCATCGAGCTTGCCCGTAATTTCACCCCGCTTGCCATTGCCGACAACTCGATGGTCAATGTTGCCGATTGATGCCATTCCAACTCCGGTACCACAGAAAAAGGCTTCATCGGCAACATATAGTTCCGAGCGATCAATTTCGCGTTGCTCAACTGGGATATTGAGTTCGGAATTGGCCAATTCCAGAATTGACCGGCGTACGACCCCCTCCAACAGGTTCGAGGTTATCGGGGGCGTGATTAACGCACCATTACGCACGATCATGAAATTGGCGGCACTGGCTTCCGATACATGCCCGTCCTGATTCAACAGGATAGCCTCATCAAAGCCATTCAACATTGCTTCACTTTTGGCTAGAGCACTGTTGACATAGCTTCCATTGACCTTGCCACGAGCCGGGATTGCGGTGTCATCAACGCGTCGCCAGCTACTCACACACATGCTGACCCCGTCAGTTTTTCGCAAATAACCCCCCTCTGGATTGGCGAAAATGGCAAGCTTGTCCTTTGCGTCATGCAGCCAGACCCTGAACACTCCCTCGTCTTTATAGACTATCGGACGAATGTAGACATTTTGCCTGAATTCTTCACGTCTCATCAGTTCCGTGGTGATGGATTCAAGCTGTTCTTCATCGTAGGGCAAGTCACAGTACAGAAACCGTGCGCTATTCAACAGGCGTTGAAAGTGGTCCCGGGTCCTGAAAATATACAACTGTTGTTTGCCTTCATTCCAGTGTGCACGCATCCCGGCGAAGCATCCAGTTCCATAGTGTAGGGTGTGTGTGGTGATGCTTATCCTTGCCTCTTCTATTGGCACAAAATCATCTTCAAAAAATGCTAGTCTTGTCATGTTGCAATATATTTATGTTAAGCAATAACGGTGTGGTCATGGAAAGGAAAGGTCGACTTTCCCCAGTCATCCATAGTCAACCAGGATCCTGTCGCCGGCTATTGCACTATAGACGGGACAGGCTGCTCCCGTGGTGATCATGTCGCCCGCATGCAGGGTCCTGCCTTGAGACTGGAGGCAGTTACCAAGCCAGGCCATGGCATTCAGGGGATTGCCAAGCACATTCGCACCGGTGCCGGTTTCCTTGATTGTGCCGTTGACGAATAATTTCACTTCCCGATTCCCCAGATCCATGGTTTTCCAGCTCTCAGCATCAGGCTCCCCCAGAATACTGGCCGCATGTATCCCGTTATCCGAGATTAGGGCATTGATGCCGACTTTTGTAAAGTCAGTGAAGCGATGATCTACCAATTCAACTGCCGGGAGCAGCTTGCCGATGAAAGGCTTGACGGTTTCGGCGCTGTACGGTGTTTCAGAGTCCGGTAAATCACTATCCATTACCATCATGAATTCGGCATCCACAATGCGGTGGGTAAAATCCGATGCGGAAAGCCTGACGCCAGATGAATATGTCGAATCATCCATAATGCGGCCATAGAAAGGTTCATCAGCTCCAAGCAGATCCATGATTGACTGGTTCGTGCAACCGATCTTGTAGCCGATTGTCCGTGTATTCCTGTTCATGACGATTCGGGCAACCAATTGCTCTTGAACCTTGTAGGCGATCTCGGCAGTAGCCGGATAACAGGCCTCTGGCAGGTTGTCATGCATGGTTTTTGTCAGGCGCGATTCAAACAGCCATTTTGCCGCGTCAATTACAGAATTAGCCATTTCGGTATTTTCGATCGGAATTAGCGAGGGTAAAACAAGAGGCAGATTGTAAACGAATTATTATTCAAGTCGTTGGCTGCCAGCCAACACAAATGATTTCTTGGTGCCCGGACGTGATCGACGATGAACCCGGGTGGCCTGGTGGCATGTCTGGTCCTGTTTCAGGAAACCCGCGTACAGGATCAGTGTTCATGCATAATGGGCTTTCTCACGAATACCTGTTGGGGAGAAAGAACATGCCTGATCAATGCTGGCCATCATGACGGCTTTGCTGGTTTGCCCTGCGTCGTGGGATGCGCTGCGACATCCTTTTTTCCTTTTCTCTTTCGGAATGGTCTTAAGAATGTTGCCATCGTTCATCCTGCGTCCCGAATAGGGTTCGGCCGGGTCCGCGGTCCAGATATTCCCTCGCCCGCCCCAAGGGTACAACCTTGTCAGAACGAGGTCCCAATGAGGGTGACCAGTATTTCGTCAGGAGCTGTCGCCGAAAGTACACGGACAAATTATGCATAGATAGTGACAAGGTCTCCTTATACTAGTTCTATCTTTCACAACCAGTACTACGGATGCAGTTACTCAAAATCTGAGCCGCCGCAAGATCGTGCGATTTGTCTACAGCATATCCTGATGTGTCGTATTCTGTTCATCGAACTCCCGAAGAATCTGGAAAGCGAAACCCATGACCGTGTCGATGTCGATCAACATCTGCGAATGAAAATATACGAGGGGCGAATTCTCACTGAATGAATGCGTTTCTATGGGGTGAAATGACAGAAGATCTGCCTGTTCATGCTCCAGTTTTTCGGTGGTTTCATAATTCTTTTCCAGCAACGCTTCATTGATTTGCATCTGAATGTTTTCGTATTCATTCGTTTGATCGCGGGTCAAGAATCCCGGCGGGATATATGGAGGCATTCTATGTGCAAGAGCGTGCCGAAAATTCTCGAGATTCTCATGCCAGTCCTGAATTCCCGACAGGTATTTGGCAAATTCCCTCGGCAAGGATCCGCTGAATTACCGATATTTGTTACTGTTACCAAACCTTATCCGCTGGCTGGGTAACCAATCTCCGTCCTTCTTCACATTCCTTTCGTAAACCCAGACATGTGCGAGATTGTCGAGGGAGCCGAAGGCGTTGATTTTGTAAGCATGTAGCTGGATGGTCATATCACGAAGAAGGCCATTTCCCGGAAGGTTGTGGAAATCCGGTGGGAGCATCTTGAATGTCCGGTCGATGCATTGCTGCATGAGAGTCAAGCGTCGACCAAATCCATGCCGTGCGAACTCTCTCGCTTTTTCGTTCTGGAAGTCTTTACTGCAATATTTTTCGATCACGTCGTAGCATCTTCCCTTCAGGTCAGAATACCTCTCCCACAGTGCCTCCAGATTTTGCCGGAATAGGTGATTTATAAGTGCCGTTCCTGTCCCGAACAGTGGAATGGGGTTACGCCTCAGCGACCGCGGCCTCGTTCAGGCGTCGGTCGAGACTCACCAGCGCACAGCCCTCGCGCAACGCAAGTGCAAGATAGCTCGCATCGTAGGCACTCAGGCGATGGGAGTGCGCCAGAGCCATGATCTCGCAGTCGTCGATTTCGTCCAGACAGACGATAGAAAGTTGGCGCAACCGAACCATGCATGTGTCGGCGTAACTGCCATCAATGGCCCCCTGCGTTCTGCACTCAGCAACAGATTCCGCAATTCGTACCAGAATATCCCCGGTACCTTCGCCGTCTCTTCGCCCAGCCGGTCCAGTGCAATGCCGGCAACCGAGGTATCCTCGTCCGGCAGAACCCATGCCGCCGCAACCGAGGCATCGGGAACGAATGATATCAGTACACGTGTCCCTCGTGACGCCAGGACAGGATCTCTTCCGTCGTCACCGCCTTATGCTTCGCGCGTTCGCGACGAAGCATAGTGCTGAGTGCGGCATGTTTGCCCCCGCTGGCGACCCTCGTCACATGCGCAATCGGTGTCGCGCCCCGACAGATCACCAGATCCTCGCCCGCTTCCGCTGCCGCGAGCAACTCCGATAGATGGGTTTTGGCTTCAGCAATCTTGACTTGCCGCATTATTGTCCCGTGTTTTTTCAATTTTCGTTTTCAGCCGCATGCAGTCCAGCAA
>VXPI01000301.1:9285-9876 GCA_009839585.1 Gammaproteobacteria bacterium | reverse complement strand
TTCATTCCGAGGCGTGAAGCCAATTCATCCAGTCATTCGGCTTGATCGTGACTTTTACCATCGACCCAGATGAATTCGAAGATTTTCGAAACGGTTTCTGCATTGACGTCAGCAGCCAGGGCCAATCTCAACACACTGACTGGATGATAGGGATGTATATCCGGAAATTGGAATGGTATCTGATGCCGCTTTGCATACCAGATACAGTGTCGATATGTCATGATGCGCTTGACTGGGATTTCGGCGGGGCCCTTGTGCTGGTTTTGCACAAACAGGGCACCGAGTAATATCGGGTAGTAGCGAATTTCAATATCGGGGTGTTCGTTGGTCAAATACCGATGCTGGAAATATGCAAAAGGTGAAATGAAATCAAAATACCAGTCGATGGATTTGTTCATGGGGGATGATCAGGGTCAGGGTTCGCAGATTATATGCGAAGAGGCGTTGTCCGATGAGTAGTCAACAATGAAAATCAGAAGGATTCTGCGCTTGATAAGGCTATTACCCAAATTAGGGATAGGAAGTATGGTGAGCAATTCCGAGACAAAAAACTTCCGATGCACCATGTGGCAATGTGTTTCGGCAAAGCGG
>VXPI01000301.1:0-9275 GCA_009839585.1 Gammaproteobacteria bacterium | reverse complement strand
GTCCGTGTCAGGTTCGAAGACCCATGCGCCCTGAGTTTCAGCCCCGAAGCCGGAATCACCCACGGGGGGAAACTTCAGAACTCCCGGAAACCACGTCATGCAGGGCATTGAACGTATTTCCACGTTTTCTATTTTTGGATTAGGGCTCATGGTTTATGTGAATTCGGCGTCCTTGATTGCGCTATAATTCCAGTCACGAAATGGTTTTTGCATGGGCCATTTTCACTAACTCCTGATGAAGGACATGCGAAGTCTGGAAGCAATTCATTTTGCTGGATGTCGCTAACGAAAAAAACCTGTAAGCATCCAAGGTGTTTCAGACAGCATGCTTCCGATTAACTAAACAGATTATCCTGTATGTATAAATCAATAAAGACCTTTTTTGGCCTTGTTGTTTTAACCTTTGGCATTTGCGCTTATGCCGAGGATATTTCCGTGTCCGAGACATGGAGCCTGGCTGTACCACCCACTTCAAAAAATAGTGTTGTTTACCTGTTGATACAAAACAATGGTTCTGATGCAGATATGTTGATGGGTGCAACAACAGAGGTATCCAGGAGTGTCGAGTTACATACCACTTTGCATGATCATGGGCAAATGAAAATGCATCACCATCATTCCCTTGAAATTCCAGGCAATAGCTCCTTTATAATGGAGCCCGGCGGGCATCACATCATGCTGGTGGACATTTTTGAGCCTCTAACTCCGGGACAGAAGTTTGATCTTACACTGAACTTCATGAAAGGCGGAGAAATCAAGACCGAGGTAGAAGTCGTCGAATTACCCCCGAACAATTAAACCCTGATACCCCTCCCCCATTCATGATTGAGTTGATTGTAGGCGGTGCCCGTAGTGGCAAAAGCCGTTATGCGGAAGAGTGTGCGCTTAAGTTCAATGATTATCCACTGTACATTGCGACTGCGGAAGCGGGGGACCGGGAAATGGCCAGGAGAATTGACCAGCATCAACGTAGACGTGGAGAACAATGGAGGCTCATCGAGGAGCCGTTATATCTGTCACAAGTCCTTGTCAAGTTGAAAAATAGCGAATCGGCAGTTGTCGATTGCCTGACCCTCTGGCTATCGAACTGGCTATGCCGGGAAGACCGGCAAGGCTGGGTTGATGAGCGCGAGCGATTTCTTGCCGTATTGAAACACATTCAAGGATCACTCTGGCTGGTGTCGAATGAGACCGGCATGGGGGTGATTCCTGCCGGTTCACTGGCTCGAGAATTTGTTGATGAAAGCGGAAAACTGCATCAGGATATCGCGCAACAGGCAGACACGGTTACACAGATGCTGTGCGGAATTCCCAACCGGATAAAGACACGCAATGCAGGATAAAGACTGGTTTACGCATTCCATACCACCACCCGATCAGCAATCAGGGGAAGCTGCACTGGAGAGACAGGCAACGCTTACCAAACCAGCAGGTTCACTAGGCAGGATCGAGGCTTTGGCCGTTCATTTGGCTGCCATGCAAAGCGCCCTTCGACCGCAGTCGAAGCCCTTGGGAATTGCGGTATTCGCCGGTGACCATGGTGTAGCCAAAGAGGGAATCAGTGCATTTCCTCCAGAAGTTACCGCACAGATGGTGCTGAATTTTTTGGGTGGTGGCGCAGCCATTAGCGTTCTTGCAAAACGGGCGAAAGCACAGCTGTGCATTGTTAATGCGGGAACCACAAGACAGGATGGCTATCCGGAACCGGTCATTGATCGACCGGTTGGCTATGGCACCAGGAATTTCCTTGAGGAAAGCGCAATGACTATGCAAGAAACTCTGGCTGCTTTGGTACTTGGCCGGAGCGTCATGGATGAATACTTGACACAATGCCAGATTGTGGTCGGCGGTGAAATGGGGATTGGCAATACTGCCTGTGCGAGTGCTCTGGCCGCAGCCTTGGGAGTTGCTGCAGTATCGGATCTTGTTGGCCCCGGAACTGGCCTTGATGAGCAAGGCGTCTTTCACAAACAATCCGTAATCGAAAAATCACTGGCACGAATTGGGGATCAACCGGATCCGTTGCGAATTCTCACTGAACTCGGGGGCTATGAAGTTGCTGCCTTGGCCGGTTTTTATATTCGCGCTGCCATGCTGGGTATTACGATTATTATTGACGGTTTCATATCCAGTGTGGCTGCTCTGGTGGCCTGCAAGTTGAATCCCGATACACGTGCCTGGATGTTGTTTTCACATACTTCGCAGGAACCGGGCCATGCCTGTGTGCTACAGGCGCTTCAAGCCGATCCGCTACTTTCGCTTGGCATGCGGCTTGGAGAGGGTAGTGGCGCTGCAATTGCCTATGATCTGGTGGATGCAGCCTGTGAACTACATAACAAAATGGCAACGTTTGACGAGGCAGGAGTATCGGATCGTGACTGAATGGATCTGTACTCAACTTGATGTAATACGTCATGGTGAGCACGAGTTGGGGAGCAAAATATGTGGAGTCACCGATCCCGTTCTTTCACAAGCCGGGTGGCAGCAACTGGCAGCCCAATGCCGCAGGCTTACTGACCTTGGACACCACTGGGACATCGTGCTTACGTCCCCTCGAAAGCGTTGTTCTGAATTCGCATTCGAGATTGGCAAATCATTGGGAATTCCGTGTATGGAACATCGTGACTTTGCCGAAGTCGATTTCGGTGAGTGGGAAACACTCACTTTTCAGGATATTAATGAAGTGTATCCAGGACAGTGGCAACAATGGATCAGTCATCCTGGGCAGTCAGCACCGCATGGTGGCGAGAGCTATGGCGGTTTTCTGGAGAGAGTCCAGAATTCGGTCAACGAAATCATGCAGACTTATCATGGACAGCGGATTCTGTTGTTCGCCCATGCCGGTGTGATGCGTGCCATATATTGCTGCACGCTTAACTTGAATCTGTCCTCACGGTCGATGTTCAGTGTACCGTATGCCTGTCACAGTAGAATCAAGGTTTATCATCATCCTGACCATGAAGACTGGTACCAGCTTGATGTCCACAATTCATCCGGCACATGATTGAAGAGATCAGGCAGGCTTTTGGATTTTTAACCCGGATACCCCTGGGAAAAGGGTTTCGTCATCAATCTGGAATGTCCGGGGCGGCTGTCAAGTGGTACGGCCTTGTTGGCCTAGCCATCGGCGTGCTGCTGTCATCGAGTACGGCGATCATGGTTGTCTGGTTCAGTATCCCGCATACTGTTGCTGGCGCACTCGTTCTGGCGTTATGGATAGCGATTACAGGAGCGTTGCATCTCGATGGCCTAGCCGATTGCGGAGATGCGGTCATGGGCGGTTTCGACAAGGAGCGCATGTTAGCCATTATGAAAGATCAACAGATTGGGACTGGTGCAGTGGTGGCAGTTGTGTCCGTTCTGCTCATTAAATGGACATCACTTAGCTGGTTATTTTCCCAAGGTGTATTCATAGCGCCATTATTTGCGGCAATCCTGTCTCGTATCATGCTGACCCTGACCATTATGGAGAAGCCGTATATTGCCGAACAAGGCTTGGGAACCGGCCTTGGCGATGCGCTGATTCGCAGAAATGTTCTGCTCGATGCATTCCTGTTTTCACTGATCCTGTTACTGGTCTCACTGCCTGGGTATGTTTTTTCGGTGATTGGGTGTTTGCTTGGCGCTGCCTTGGTATGGTTCCTTGTCGCTCGGAAAATCGGAGGATATACCGGTGATGTATATGGTGCCCAGGTAGAAGTTGCTGAAGCAGGCACTCTGGTTCTCCTGGCAGCCTGTTTTTCCCCTTGACGGTTCTGCGCCTGCAGAAATTTTTGAAATACTGCTGGTCAGGACAATAGCAAGGATCGGGTATTTCCAGTAATGCTCTCTTGTAACCAGACTAACCCGGTAAATCGTGTTTATGGGTTTTGAAATCCGGAATTACGATTACATGCTGAGCACTGGTATTCAAATACTGTTGTTGCGGCCTTACTTACGGAATCCAGCTTCCGAATCAGTAAACTCTGCATACGGACTGTCATCATTCTTCAGCCAATGTGCAACATCCGAAATAGTTCTATCTGGTCGCTTCCTAAGGCCACATTCCCAGACAATGGCCACTCGCCAGCCCGTGGAAATCAGCCGTTTGCAATTCCTGTCGTCACGCTCGACATTACTATTGAACTTACGAACCCAGTAATCAGTTCGAGTAGCGGGCATGGTTGCCAAATAACACCCTTCATGGCGATGCCAGAAGCAACCATGTACAAAAATAACTGCGTTGTATTTTGTCAGGACTATATCTGGCTTTCCTGCCAGATCTTTTCTGTGAAGACGGAACCTGATTCCAGCCTTGAACAGGCCTTTTCGAAGAGATATTTCAGGCTTTGTATTCTTGCTGGGTATTGCCCGCATCATGCGGGACCGAGTCGAGGAACTAACATTATCCATCGTATTATTCTAACTCGGATGATCCGTATAGATTGTGAGTTGATCTCGTTGGAGGTCAATCTTTTCAGGCTGCTGGCTCAATCTAATCTTCATCAAGATGTTGAAATATCGTTTGAACGCAGTTTGTTTAGCCTTGGCTAGATTCATTTCGTTGGACAACACGATTTCTTGCTATTTCCCCGATGATTGTATAGACTTTATGTATATACACCTATAATTATGAACTATGAAAACCGGATCCATATTCATGAACAATCGTACCCAGGCGGTCAGATTGCCAGCAGAAGTTCGATTTCCCGAGAATGTCAGCCATGTGCATGTCCGGATAGTAGGAAAGGATCGAATACTGTCTCCTGTAGACGGTTCTTGGGACAGTTTTTTTCTTGCTGAAGAGAGACCGAGCGAAGACTTCATGGAAGAGCGTCCGGATCAAAAGCAGTCAGAAAGAGAACCTTTCTGACCGGAATCGCTGATGTTGAATTATCTGCTTGACACCAATATTTCCATCTATGTGATCAAGAATCGCCCGGTCGGAATTCTGGAAACATTCAATCGTTTTGCCAGCCAGTTGTGTATCAGTTCAATTACCCTGGCCGAGTTGACGCACGGTGTCGAGAAGAGCTCAAAGATCGAGTACAACCGGCAACAGATGGACGATTTTACTTCACGGCTGGCAGTTCTGGAGTATGGGCAGAAAGCGGCAGTTCATTACGGAAAAATTCGTGCAGACCTCGAATTCAGGGGCCTGATAATCGGAGTCAATGATCTGCACATCGCTGCTCATGCCAGAAGCGAGGGATTGACGCTTGTTACCAATAACCTGAAAGAGTTTCGACGGGTAAAAGGACTGCTTCTGGAAAACTGGGCCTGAACCTGAGTCATTATGAGACTTGTTTCTGCACAATAACTTTCCATCCCCGCAAGCCGGGCTACTAAAAATTTTGATTGAAAATGCTTGAATCATCCCCTTATAATTGATCCATTCGGGTATTCTCGGTTGAATTAACCGGGATGAAACGGGAAACCGGTGCGTCCGGCGATTGAATAGATCGTTCATGACAAACCCGGTACTGCCCCCGCAACGGTAAATGATTGATTGTCTGCGTCAGGATTTTATCCTGGTCACTGTAGCTGTCTGATATGGGAAGGCTGCAGGCAAGGAAATCGGAAAAATCGATTTCAACTCATGAGTCCGGAGACCGGCCTGAACAGGGATCCTGTCATGCAGGATGAACTTGATACATGCACGGGCGGTGCATTTCCCGGATCATTACAGATGAAATACTTCCCTTTTGGGGCCATTTTGGCCCTGTATGCAGGTATTGCTGCAATACCCTTTTCTGCTTATGGCGATGGACAGGATGAATATCCTTTAACCATAGTCGTAACTTCTTCCAGAGCCGCAGAAACAGTTGATGAAACCATGACACCGGTTACGGTTATTGATCGTCAGCAAATTGAACAAAGCGGTGACCAGACTATTGTTGAAGCCTTGGCCCGAGTACCAGGGCTGGTGTTTTCGTCAAGGGGTGGGCGGGGAACAAGTTCTGGCATCTTTCTGAGAGGAACTTCATCCAGGCATGTTCTAGTCATGGTTGATGGTGTTCAAATTGGTTCCGCCACACTCGGACAAGCATCACTTGATGATATTCCATTATCGATAGTGGAGAAGATTGAAGTGGTTCGTGGACCAAGATCCAGTTTGTACGGGTCGGAAGCGATCGGTGGCGTAATCCAGATTTTCACGCGCCAGGCAAAGAAGGGTTTTACTCCGAGTTTGTCAACATCGGCGGGTAGCCATGATACTTATGAAGTTGATGTGGGTTTCTCGAGTAATTCGGGAAACAACTGGTACAGTGTTTTTGCAAGCGCAGTGGAAACGGATGGAATTAATGCGTGTAATGGAAACCGGTCCTGCTCAAACACGAGTGATTTCCCGGACACTGGCTATGACCCTGACCGTGATGGACACCAGAATCGATCAGTGAACCTTAAGGGTGGCATCCGACTGTCCGAAGGCTTTGATTTAAGTTCTGGCTTAACTCTATCAAGTAACAACACAGAATTTGACGGAAGTTTGCAGGACGAAAGAGATTCGGAAGTCAGAGTTCTCTTTGTAAGGGGAGACTGGTCTATTGATGACGATTTGACAAGCAATCTCACGTTGTCGGAATCAGTCGATTATCAGGACAATTTTTTCAAGGGGGAATTCTATTCACGCTTCAATACAACCCGAAAACAGGTTTCGTGGTTGAACCAGTGGGATTCAGAAGTACATCGCGTGGTAGCCGGAATTGACTACAATCAGGACGAAGTCGAAAGTACCAACGACTATGCAGAGACTGAGCGTGACAATATTGGTTATTTTGCATCTCTACGTTCGTCCCTTACACCGGTAGACATTGAAACCTCGGTTCGTCTGGATGATAACGAATCATATGGAGAAAAAATGACGGGTGCCGTGGCATTTGGCAAGGATATCTCGCCTGACTGGAGACTCATGGCATCTTATGGAACAGCTTTCAAGGCACCGACATTCAATGATTTGTATTGGCCTGGTTCAGAGAACCCGGACTTAAAACCGGAAGAGTCATCCAGTGCTGGACTTGACGCAATCTACAGCAATGAAGGAAACCGTTTATCCTTTCACTTGTACCAAACGGATATTGAGAATCTGATAGCATGGGCTCCGACACCTGAAGGGCCATGGAAGCCTTCAAATGTTGATGAGGCCAAAATCACCGGTTTGGAAATTGCGTTCCAAACTTCGATTGACACGTTAGGGTTTGTCGGTAGCTTAACTTTTCAAGAAGCCCTGAACAAAGGCGATAATTATCAAGACAAGTTGTTAATTAGACGTCCAAAATCACTTGCTTTTTTTGAAATTACCCAGAATTTCGATCTGTGGAAAGTCGGCATATCCTGGAAATATCGGGGCAAGACTTACGACGACCCCGGAAACAACAACCAGATTGATGCTTATTCTCTTGTAGGTTTTCGTCTGGCGCGGAAACTCGGGGAAGACTGGAATATCGATTTCAAGATCGATAATGTGTTTGATGACGATTATGAAACAGCTCTCGGTTACAACCAGGATAATCGCAATTATATGTTGACACTTCGATACACTCCCAGGTGATCGGTTCGCGTTGACAAAAATTCCTTGCAGACCATATGATGACCAGGAACCTGCGGGGTCTCATTGTCGGCTTTCTGGTTCTATCCGCTTTGCCATGCCGGGCAGAGGTTCGTGTGGTTGACGATATCGGTCGTGAAGTCGTTCTCGAAAAGCCCGCAATCAGCATCATAAGTCTTTCGCCCCACACCACCGAAAATTTGTTTTCGGCTGGGGCGGGGGACAGGGTGGTAGGCGTCGTAAACCGTAGCGATTATCCGCCGGAAGCTGAACAGATTACGATGGTCGGTACGCACGTCCAGTTCAATATCGAATTGATAGTGTCCCTGAAACCGGACTTGATTGTTGCCTGGCAGAGCGGCAATCCTGAAAAAGTGCTCCATCAGCTTGAAGAACTAGGGTTTCCAATATATATCTCCCAGCCGACTGATTTTCACGGTATTGCCAGAAATATAAGGAATCTTGCTATTTTGGCAGGTACTGAAAACAATCTGGACCCGGACCTTGAAACCAGCATTCAAAATCTGGAAATAATTCAGGCAAACCACCAGTCCAAAGCCCATTTACGTACATTTTACCAAGTCTGGACTGAGCCGCTTATCACGTTAAGCGGCAAGCACATCGTCTCACGGTCCCTAGGTCTTTGTGGTGCTGCCAACATTTTTGCTGATATGCCGATGCTGGCACCGAGAATCAGCATCGAGTCGATTGTAGAGATCAACCCAGAGGTCATTGTTACCGATTTGGTGGATGGGCGGCTACCGGACATGTCGTACTGGGATACCTGGAATTCCATTCAGGCCGTACGACACAAGAATTATATATTTGTTGACCCAGATGTCATGTTCCGTCCCACACTTCGTATGCTCAAGGGCATACCGAAATTCTGTGATGATCTTGAAACTATCCGGATACAGGACAGTCAGCGACAATCCTGAAATTTGGCGCTGCACTGGACTATCGTTGTTCCATAGTTTTTGTTGGCCCCACATATCCATGTATCCGCACCTGTTTTCTTATGCTGAATTTGATGTATAATGATGCCTAATTTAGATGCGGTATTATGATGACATGCGAACCACGCTTACTATAGACAACAAGTTATTCGAAGATGCAGTAGAGTTAACCGGTATAAACGGAAAATCTGCTTTGGTAAGGGAGGCTCTGACAGCCCTGATTCAACGAGAATCAGCCCGTCGCCTCGTTGCGTTAGGGGGAAGCGAGCCCCAACTCACCCCAATTCATAGACGCAGATTTGACCCTGGCCCTGATAACGAATGATTTTGGTTGATACCTCAGTCTGGATCGATCATCTGCGATATGGAGACGAGTTTTTTCAGGCATTGCTTCGAGAAAATATTTGCATACACCCCATGGTGATAGGCGAACTAGCGTGTGGCAATTTGCACAATCGGAACCAACTAATAAAGCTTTGGAATGGGCTTCCTAGCGTGGTAGTGGCAAGTCATGAAGAAGTCATGATTTTTCTCTCCCGAAATAACTTGGCGGGCAAAGGGATCGGCTACATTGATGCACACCTTCTGGCATCGGCGATAATAGAAACAGATACTTTGTTGTGGACAGTGGATAAACGACTTGCCGAGGTTGCAGATTCTTTCAACCTGCTGTATGACTTGAAATACCATTATGGAACTTGAATTCTATACACTTCAGCATGCGGACCGGGTCAATCAAACTGGAATGTTCTACTTTCTATCTCGGCAACAGGCGATACACATTTCGAAAG
>VXPI01000325.1 GCA_009839585.1 Gammaproteobacteria bacterium | reverse complement strand
ATTCAGGATGTGACCGGGTTTACGGTTCCAGACTCCTTTTCTGTCCATGTACACGAAGAAGGTGCCACCGACTTTCATATAGTCTTGCCACCGGCAGGCAGTCGTCTTTCCGACAAGGATTTGCGGGATGCCTCTGGAGGGTTTGCACCGGGCGGAGATAGCTGGTAACTAGATCCATCTAGTCATAGACCTGCTATTGTTCATGGTTACTCAAGACAGGATTACATATCGCAAGGAAGCGTTGCTCTGGAGTATACAGCCAGAAAATCTTGATGATTTATTGCGAGTAACCGGTCCGAACGAGCAAATTTTCCGAGTGGCGCTTCTGGTTTTGGTATTCGGCTTAACGGCTGGGGGTGTGCTTGCACTGATGTGAATTGCCCTGGTCTTGCACTCCTGACTACTGATAGCAGTAAGGACTTCAGGACATTGACCATGACTGGATCGACTGATCCGGCTTTCCTTTTGAGCAGGGAAATGTTCATGTAAGGACAACAAGCGATCTTCAAGCAAGAACCGGATGTTAATTACGCAAAGTCACAACTTAGCCCGTAGTGAAACGCATGAAACTTGATTCGTCGTGCTTTTCGTGTCCTGCTCCAGCAGGGCTATAAGGTACTCGGACATGGATATTCCAAACCCGGAATAACTTGCAAGGCTGTATCTTAAGGTGCGTTGTCTGATCAATCGCCACAACGGTCATGCCCGGGGTGGCCTGTCTTTGACCTGATACTCATACAAAAATGGGAGTTTGAGAAAATGCCAGTGTTATTGTCCATTCAGGTCAGGGATATTCGTCGGTAGTCTTTACCTGCTACGATCCGGATAGTCTTGCAAATGCATGTTCCAGTTAGCAATCTGCGTTGTCAGCCGCATGGATTTCCATGGCACTTTCCGCAACTTGGTCACTGACATTCACGCAGTATAGACTGAGTTGTTGAAATTGCTTTCTCCCTATTTCGGCAAACCGGGATTGCGGAACCGTACACCTCTGTACATGCAGTTGGCAGCAACCGACTGCGGTGCTGCTTGCCTTGGAATCGTACTTTCCCATTATGGATGCTGGCAATCCCTGGAGCAATTGCGTGATGATTGTTTTGTAGGGCGGGACGGTTCCAACCTTGAAGATATCGCTGTTGCCGCCCGCAAATATGGAATGACTGCTACGGGACACAGTATTCAGACCCAACAATTGTCCAAACACCCTCTTCCGATGATCCTGTTCTGGGAATTCAGGCATTTTGTTGTTCTGGAACGGATCGCAAATGACCGATACTACCTGAACGATCCCGCACAAGGCCATCGTATTGTTAATGCTAATACGTTTAATCGTAATTTTACCGGTATCGGACTGGTGCTGGTGCCAGGGAAAGGCTTCACCCCTTCCGGAAACCCTCCGGGCATAATCAGACACTTGTGGCCATGGTTGCGCAGTCACCGCACTATTATGACCAAGGCAGCTTCTTACGGTTTGTTACTCGCGCTGATTTCGCTGGTCTTGCCGATTTTGCTTGCATTATTCGTGGATCGCATACTGATAGCCCACCAGCAAAATCTGGGGCTACCGCTATTCATGGCGATGCTGGTCGTCGGAGGGCTGACCTGGCTACTGACTTGGCTGCAGTTACGTTCGTTACGTGAACTCGTTCTGAGAGTGTCGATAAATCAATCCGAACGCTATCTGGATCGATTGTTATGGCTTCCCATGCGCTTTTTTGTCCATCGTTTTGCAGGGGACCTCGCCATGCGTATGCGACTGATCGACCAGATTGCCGAAAAAGGTGCCGGTCAATTTGGTCGATTGGCTGTTGATCTGGTCATGAGCATTTCTTTTCTGGTCGTGATGCTTTATCTGGATGCATGGCTGGCAATGGCAGTTTTAGCCATGGGGTTTCTATGCATTCTCGCGGCTCATGCATTAACCGGCTTTCGCCGGGACCACAGCCATCAATTGCGTCGGGAACAGGGTATGCTGGTTGGGATGGGTACTGCGGGAATCAAGACAATTGAATCCCTGCAGGCAACTGGCCGAGAAAGCGACTTCTTTTCACGATGGGGCGGCAGACAGGCTCGTGAACTTGGAGCACGACAGGAATTTATTGAACTTGGTCATGTAGTGGCATCCTTATCCGGGTTCTTTCAAGTGCTGATCGCAGCTATCGTATTCGGTATTGGCGGGTTGCGAGTCATAACTGGCGAAATGACAATTGGCACATTGATGGGCCTGTATATCCTGGCCAGTAATTTCATAACACCAGTTTCCCGGATCGCCCAATATTCCGACCTGATCAAAACGCTGGAAGCCGATTTCTCAAGAATGGATGATGTTTTCGATTCACCACAGGACACCCGTCTAAAACTCGAACATAAGTCAAAGGGAAAACAGGAAATTGCAACTCTGGACGGTCGATTACGCTTGACTGGACGCCTGGAAATTAGAAATGTCACGCTCGGCTTCCAACGTAACCGTCCACCATTGATCAGGGATTTTAATCTTCTTGTCGAACCAGGCCAGCGCATCGCCATTGTCGGGCCGAGTGGTTCGGGGAAGTCCACTCTGGCGTTATTGGCTGCTGGACTGCATCAGCCTTGGTCTGGAGAGATTTTGTATGATGACCGTCCGTTGGCGGATATCCCTAGAGAGGTGTTCTGCAGATCCATAGCTATTGTCAACCAGCATTCGTTCCTGTTTGCTGCCACCATAAGGGACAATCTAACCATGTGGGATGCAACCACCCCGGACCAGTTTCTGACGGCAGCGGCGCAGGATGCGGCACTTCACGATGAAATCATGAAACGCCCCGCAGGCTATGATGCCTTTGTTGATGAAGGTGGGCGCAATTTCAGTGGTGGGCAACGGCAGCGCATGGAAATCGCCCGGGCACTCGTCTACAATCCTTCCATGCTGATTCTTGATGAAGCAACGAGTGCGCTTGATGCGACCACTGAACAACTGATTGATGATCGCATTCGGCGTCGCGGTTGCTCCTGCCTGATCGTTGCACATCGTTTGAGCACGATTCGCGATGCCGACCGAATTATCGTGGTGGACAAAGGCCTCATCGTGGAAGAGGGAACTCACAAGGATCTTTACGCCACAGGCAGTGCCTACTACAAATTGATTCATGGCGAGTGAACTGAAGCACGGAGAGGCTCTCGCATCTTTCTTTGCGGCACATGGCAAAGCCATTGACTCTACCGCAAACCGCCCCATTCAATTGAACGATGCCGATGCCATTTGGATGGTTGAGCGTGGCACGATTGATGTGCTGGCTGCCGAGTTTGACGCCGGCAGAATTACCTCACCTTTACGGCATGTGATGCGTCTCGGACCGGGTCAACTGGCATTCGGTACCACTCAGGATGAACATTTACCCAAATTGATTGTCAAAGGTCTGGAAGGAACCCGATTACGGTTGTTTCGCAGAGACAGTTTTCTTGCTGCGATTAGGCAATCTAGCCACTCGGAATTACTGCTGGATGAACTGATAGCGCTAACGGATTCCTGGATTGAAGATTTTGCTGCTTCAGTCGCGCATGAAATGGAAGCTCACCCACAGGTTGAGTACCGGCTTTCCTCTGGCTGCAAACTGAAAAGCGGAATTGCATCGGCACTTACAGGAGTACGGTGGATCATCTCGGATGATTTGGACTCCACATTTCTTGATCTTGCTGAAACCAGGGGAGACATGATCCCGGTTACTGTCGATTCATGGATCAGAATTCACGCAACGGAAGGGCTTTCATGCCTGTCCACAAAGGATTTGGGCATTGTCAAGCTACTTCACCAGGCATTGCCGGAATTCCATCGTTTGGTTCTGAGCGCCGAGTCGCTTAATCGACGTCTGCTATTGGCAGACGAAGCGAATATGCAGGTAGCGCAGGCCTTTCAACGCCGCCGCGCAAAAACGCAGGCCAGGACAAGTCTGCAAGCACTGGTGGGTAAACCCCAACATGCGGATGGGGATGGAAAATCCCCGCTTGAAAAAGCACTGGCAATTATTGCTAGAAACACAGGTCTGGAATTCCAGATTCCAGATACTGGCAATAACGAGCCGACCATACGCGATTTCTGCAAGGCTTCTGGCTTGCGCATGCGACGCATACGACTTGTCACGGAAGATCGCTGGTGGCTTGGTGATAGCGGAATCATGCTGGCCTTTAGTAAAGCCGATAGCCAACCTGTGGTGCTCTTGCCCAATCCCTGGGGAAATTACAGGATCATGGATCCGACGACAGGCAAGTCCGTCCCGGCAAATGCCAGCCACACTCAGCAACTGAAAGATGCCTGTCTCCTGTATCCTCGGCTATCTGCAGAAGGCGTAGCAGGTCTGGGTGGCTTGTTTCGAACCGCCAGATGCAAGATGTTGACCGACTTCATCTTGCTGGTGGTCATGGGCCTTGGTACTGGCTTCTTGTCGCTGGCACCAGTCGTCGCAGTAAACTGGCTGATTGGAAGGGTTATTCCCGATGGTAACACGACCAGCCTGTTACAGTTATCCGCATTTCTGACAGGAATCGCTTTTCTATCGGCTCTGTTTTACGTGCTGCGTGGCACCGCCCTCATGCGAATGGAAGGACGACTGACAGCCCGGCTTACCGCCCTGGTCTGGGACCGTCTGTTAAGATTGCGACCCGACTTCTTTCGCCGCTATAGTGCCGGTGAGCTGGCGACTTGTTCAATGGTCTTTCAGGATATACGAGATCATGTATCGGGAGTCACCGCAGACGGCATATTATCGTGCATGTTTCTGTTGCCTGCTTTGGGTTTGCTGTTTATTTATGATCTCGGATTGGGAATTGCCGTAGCCTGTTTCGGAGTACTTGCCATTTTCGTTACTGTCTTGTTCGGGATTCTCCATGTCGAACCTCAATACCGATATCTGAAGACCTCACGAGAACTTGCCGGCATTCTTCATCAGTATCTAAGCGGTATTTCGAAATTGCGTATAACAGGGGCAGAAGACTCTGCCTTCGCCACCTGGGCCTTGAAATACAAGGAACAGAAACAGGCAGAGATCAAGCTTTCCGCTCTCAGCGCACATGTTTCTGCTTTCAGTGCCGCAACACCGGCCCTTGCAAGCGCAATCTTGTTCGCCGCAGTCTTCTGGCAGGATGGCAGGTTTGAGGTTGCGGACTTCATTGCCATACACACTGCTGCCATGGTTTTCAGCATGTCATTGATGACCCTGAGCAATTCAGTACGGGCAATTGCTTTTATCGTTCCGGCATGTAGACAAGTTGAACCTATACTCTCAAGTCCTGCAGAGGTCAATTCCTTGCGTGGTTCCCAGAGCCATCTGTCAGGAGAAGTCCTGCTCGACCAGGTGAGTTTCAACTATCCTGAACTGGGAGAGAAAGTGTTAGACAATGTCACTATTCATGCAAGGCCAAACGAGTTTGTTGCCATCGTGGGAGAATCGGGTGCCGGCAAGAGCACCATACTCCGGTTGGCACTAGGACTGGAAAGGCCATTATCGGGTGCCGTCTATTATGGTGAACGAGATCTTGCCCAACTCGACCTTGGCACCGTCCGTGCACAGATTGGCGTAGTCATGCAGGACGACCTGCTCCAGCATGGAAATATCCTGGAAGCAATCATCGGAGTCGATGACGGTCTAACTACGGACGACGCCTGGCGAGCTGCCGCCATGGCAGGCGTAGATAAAGATATACGAGCCATGCCGATGGGCATGTATACAACTATAGGCGAAAATTTATCGACTTTTTCCGGCGGACAGATCCAGCGGATCAAGATAGCAGCCGCACTGGTACGCAACCCTCGCATCGTGTTTCTTGACGAGCCAACGAGCTGGCTAGATAATCAATCCCAGGCGCAGACCATGCAGGGAATAGAGAATTCCGTCTGTACCCGTATTGTCGTTGCTCATCGGTTGTCGACGGTCCGTATGGCAAACCGGATTTATGTCCTCAATCAGGGCAAGGTAGTACAGACTGGAACTTTTTATGAATTGTTCGAAGTGGACGGGCCGTTTCGGAACCTGGCCCTGCGGCAAATTGAATCATGAATACTGGCCTCTTTGACATTCTGCTTGCCGACCTCCCCTTTGTGATTGCAGATGCTGTCTTCACCAACCCGAAATACAGGGGATATCGTCTGCCGCCCCTGGCAGATACGGATATGACCCAACGGCAAGATATGTGTGTTCGCCATGGGATTCGCATTCATGATGCCCGCTCAAAAGTACCGAGTGCCTCTCTCGGCCTGGAGGGATTTCAGATACTTGACTCACCGGTCCATATTGATTTCAGCGATAGGAAACTCATGACCCAAGGTTTTTACGAGCATTGTGCAGAACTGGTCAGGGATACGACCCAGTGCCTGCTGACATTAACCATGCAGCACGAGTTCCGCACGGGATTCGCCGGCACTGAATCCTACGCGCGTACCGTCCATGCCGACCTATGCCCCTATATCGAAGACCTGATACAGACACAAGGCTCTCGCCATTTTGCCATTTTCAATGTTTGGCGAGGTACAGAACCACAGCAGATGATCAAGGACATACCACTGGCTCTATGTGATCGTCGAACCGTCGACACCAAGGATATCGTATATGCGGATGCATGGCGGCGAACCAATCCACGCACTCGCCTTGTGGATTGTCGACTGATTCACAACGAAGCCCAGAAATGGTATTACTTTCCAGATTTGAACCCTGATGAAGTGCTGATTTTCAAACAGTATGACACCCGCGAAAAAAACCCCGCTTTGCGCACGTGTTTCCATACAGCCTTCATAAATCCGGGAACTCCGGGCGCTGCCCCCCGCCGGCGGCGGTCGGTAGAAGCTCGAGTGCTGGCGATTTTCCCGGAACAGGAGTCAGAACGAAATGCTAGAGTGTCGGAATTCAAAAATCAAGTGCCCAAGTTTCGTCTTGATGGATCCATCTCGGACTGGTGCCATGAGGTGATGCAAGATTGGCATGTTCTTGAAAAAGAATCTGGCAAAGAAAAGGTTATGGAAATAGAACCTTCTTCTGCATATCAATAACGTCAAATTCATGCCTTGGCTAACCATGGACGATCATAGAACGGAAAATCAAGCACCCGAGTCAAGACAGAAGGATGCTGTAGTTGACTATTGGGAGACATTGACCGATTACTATCTCAAGTTTGGAACAACAATCCAGGCCGGCGTATATCGCACACCTGATTTTGACGGTTATTCTCTGGAATCCAGCAACCGTGTTTTTTTCAGTCGAGCCGGATTGCGAAGCGGTGAAGTTGTGCTAGATGCAGGTTGCGGTGTCTGCGGGCCCTGCTTGTATGCAGCCACTCATATTCCCGGCCTTGAGATGCACGGAATAACGGTCTCTCCCTACCAGGCCAGGATCGCAAAACGCCTGATCGACAACTCGTCAGTGAGTGATCAGGTGCATGTTCATGTCGGTGATTATCATGAGATGCCTTTTGAGGATTGCATGTTTGATCGTGTTCTGTTTTTTGAGTCTGCAGGATATTCTCTCCAGCTGGAACAGCTTTTTTCAGAAGTATACAGAGTACTGCGACCAGGAGGAACTCTATATATCAAGGACATATTTTGCAGGGAAGGTAAATTGAACAGTCTAGAAACGAAAGATATAAAGGACTATCGCCGTATAAACGTCTACAGGACCCCGACCATGAGCGAGGCGGTATCGGCATTAAGGACCTGCGGTTATTCAAGCCTATGGGCGTTGGACATTTCACCATTGGTAGTCACTATGCCTCGCGAGGTAGAATTCGGTCTCCCTCGCTTTCGCAAATTTCCGAATTTGCCTGTAGTGTGGGGCGAGATTATCGCCAAGCGTCCATTGGTTTAGCCCTTGGAAAGATCAGGCATGATAACGAAGTTTCGCAACCTGATGGGGGCATTGCAACCGCGGATACCGAGGTCCCTGCTCTCCGGAGACGGTTGGGAGCGTCTTCTTGGGCGAGTCGGGAACTTGCCCGAATCCATAGCGGCCAACCTGTGCGGATTCGAACTGAAACTCGATGACCCTGCACCTGCGGCAGACTTTTCTGTCGCAGTAACGCCCGGGCCGGTTGCAAGACACTTTCTATCCAACAGCAATGTTGCGACCAATTCCTTTGAAGGCTGGCTTGCCACTTATCTGGGCAATTGGTCCAAACCCGATGACTGGATTATGCTGGCATACGATATCATTGATGTCCCCGAAGGACAGCAGGTTTTACCAACAGTGTATTTGCGCAACGAGGTCGCGTCTATGACTGATGAAACAGCACTGCATTTAAATCAGCTTTCGCAGACTCTCGGGGGTATTCTGGGGGAAACCGGGAACTACGAGAAACGCGCCTTGGCCCGTATATTCGCAGCATTACCTCCAACTGCAAAGGTTGTTTTTGCTGCAGCGACTCCCCAACGCATGCCTAGATCCGTTAGATTAGTTGTTTCAGCACTGGCCATGCCTCAACTAGAACAATTTCTCACTCGCCTCGAATGGCCCGGGTCAATTCCGACAATCATGCATATGCTCTCTGAAATGCGGCAAGTGTCAGAACGCTTCATGATTGCTTGTGATGTCAATGAGCACGGTATATTGCCAAGGCTGGGTTTTGAAATGTATCCGACAACTGCTCCCGCAATCAATGACTATGACCTGCTCTCAACCTGGCTCACAACGAAAAGAACCGACTGGTGTAGACTTATTGATCACCTTGTCGACATGAACCTCTGTCTGCGTGAAAAATCCGAGGGCCTTTTGTCTTGGCCGAAAAGCATGAATGTTTATGGAAAGGCCGGAGCTTACCGGCTATACATGGGAATCAATCACGTAAAGCTGGTCCTGGATGGTGAACGCCTGCGAGCAAAAGCCTATGTTGGAATGAAATGCCAACGGTTTATTGACCCAAATTAGACCCTCTGTTCCGCCACCAACAAAGACATGGTATCAGTGGCAATCCTTTCCCACTGTAGTTCCCATGTGAATCTCATGTCCCGCAAGTTTTATACCCTGCCTTTGCATGGACTGCCTTGACTTGCGTAAGCTGTTTGCTTCCTATTGGGTATCGTCACAATATTGAGTAAACCCTGGACATGTATCTTTGCGATGTCAGCGAGCGGACTTTCCCATCTGTCAATCAGAAAATGATTTTCCAGGGTGCTCCGGGCGTGAACAGAACTGGTCTAGCGAAAGAATGCACGGAAGCAGTGCATGCATCCCAAACCTGATGATTCCTGATTGAAAAAGCAACTTGCCACTATTCCCTAATCCATAAATAGAGCAGTCCGTGTCAGGTGCGAAGTCTTGTGCACCGTGAGTTTCAGCCCCGAAGCCGGAATCACCCGCTGGGTGAAACTTCAGAACTCTCGAAAACCACGTCATGCAGGGCGTTGAACGTATTCCCATGTTTTCTATTTTTGGATTAGGGGATTAGGGCTAGACTTTGACATGCCGGATACCTCGGTTATAATTGACGAACCGAGGACAAAGATTCGGTATCCGATTTTTTCAGAAGCCTTGGTGACCGCCACGGCTTTTTTCATACTTGTTCTATTGTAAGGCATCTTGCCTGATTGAACATCCCCCCAATAGCCTGTATAGTCTTTTGTCGCACCATCGTGTGGGAGCCCCAGTCGGGTTACCTGCCGAATACAACAATCCGATAACAGTTGGGAGTAGCTACACAGCCTCGGGTGAATAGTCAGGACCTCGCTTTTCCATGCGATGGTGCATGGCCCGGCACCATTCGTGCCGGCGATTCACCAAATGGAGAAAAGCGCATGAACAACTGTATTCGTATCGCGGCGATCCTCGCCGTTTCCATCCTTCTGTCAGGATGCCTTGCCACACTGGGGAAAGGCATCCGCCAATCCGATCTTGACGCATGGCGCGGAGTACCCGTCAAGGCGCTGGATGTTCATCC
>VXPI01000272.1 GCA_009839585.1 Gammaproteobacteria bacterium | reverse complement strand
CATCAGTGACACCCACCTGGGGTCGATCCAGTATGGACCTTGCGGCCCCGATACGAAAACCGAAGAATAGGGAGTCATTCGTTCAATTTGCAAACTAGTGGATGGATGCCATCTCGGCCCGGGGAAACGAGTTCTCGACCTGGGTTGCGGACTAGGCGGGCCAGCAGTAGAACTGGCGCGTCTATATGGGGCTCATGTCACTGGCTTGACCAATTGCGAACCGCATGTTTCGGTCGCAACACAATACGCCCAAGAGCAGGAAGTTGGTGACCTTGTTGAGTTCTACTATGGCGATTTTATGGATATTCCTTTTTCTGACGGGACTTATGATGTCGCCATCAATCACGGCTCCTTGTGTCACGTGCACGACAAGACTGCATATCTTGAAGGTGTCTATAAAACTCTAAAACCGGGTGGGCGCTGGCAGACCCTGGATGGTTTTCTGACTGGCAAGCCCTTGTCGGAATCGCAAGAAACGGGACACCAATGCCTGCAGCAAAATTGGCGGACAGCGCCTTTCACTCCCCTGGATGATTTCCTCGATATCATGAAGGAAACACGCTTCCGGAAGATTCGCCATATAGACCTTGATCACGAAGTGGCACCGTCTGGCGAGAAGCTGGCCGTAAAATGGCGAACACTGGTGTTCCTGACTCCTCCTGCCGCACCAGAAGAGTCATCAGCACATCAATGGATGCAGGCCAACATCGAATGGTGCAAAGGACTTCATGATGGCGTGTTTACATACCGATGGATATCTGGCACCAAGTGAACAGGCCACCTTGAGCACCGATAGCATTGCAGGTACTCGGACAATACTCAAGAGCCAGTGAGCCTGTCAGGACAAATGACTGGCGAATATTTCCTGGTTTCAGGGGAACGGGCGAACGAGCGCAACGGACCTTATTCTGATGGGGCCCCTGTATCCGGTTTCGTTCCCTGCAGTCTGTAATATGCCGCAAATCCCTGCTTGAGCCCCAAATCAAAGTCCACCGCCGCCTGCAAAAATTTATGAACGGGAATTTCTTTCAGTTTGGGCGGGGGTGTCAATAGGACAAGAAGTCTCCAGCGTCTGCTGAGACTCTCGGCAGAGGGCATGACCTCACTCTTTAGATCACGCGTCCTGATATTCTCGAAACCCGCCTTCTCCATAGTAGCCAGGATGCTGTCAAACGATTCCAACGCCGGCATATGCCATCCTTTTTGCATGCCGACATGAATGGCTTCCTGAGTTTCGGACATGGCCGCACCTGTGAGTGCACCCTCCATCATGGCCAGACGCCCACCCGGCCGCAAAACCCTGTGCACACCATCTAGATACGAGAGCTTGTCCGTCGCATAACAAAACGATTCGTGGTTCGTCACGGCATCGAAGGATTCATCCGGAAAGGGCATGTCCATGAAATCGCCCTGACGAAAATCAACCATGCCTGCAACTCCCTTCTGTTTTGCGAACTCGGTCGCCGCAACCACCTGCTGTCTGGATATCGTCAAACCGGTCACCCGCACACCATACTCGCGTGCCATAACCACCGCACCTCCGCCAAGCCCGCAACCGGAATCCAGAATCCGCTTTCCCGGGCCAAGTTCCAGACCCTCTGCCAAGGCATGTATGGAACGCAGTAATGACTCTTCTTCGGTTTTTGTCTCGGATCCCCAAAGCCCGTAATGCACCATCCGTAAATCACCGCTGACCTTAACGAACTGCTCGGTGGTCTCGTCATAGTAGGTCGAAACGGACAAGTCCCGAGGTTGATCGCTGCTACGCTCTTGTTGCATCATAAGACCATGCTGACCATGAAGTATCTGTCAAAAATGGAGATTGCATCATCAATTTCATGGTTTTCTATAAACAACATCACCTTCCCGTCTATCCCAATGTCTGCCAGTAAGCCGGGGGCGCTGTTTCCTGACCGGGGCTAGAGCATTATTCGCTGGAAGCGGATCGTGGTTCGAAAATGTTGTGAATTCGCCATAAAGTCTGCATGCTTGTCATGATACGCTTTGGCATAATCCTTGATCCCGCCTTGCAGGTCGTGTTTGTTCAAGCTCTCTGCAACAGACTTTCCAAGATGTATTCCCGCCCAGATTCCAAAATGAATCCCCTCCCCAGTAAACGGATCGATCATGGCCGCCGCGTCACCAATTAACGCTACCTGACGACAAGGGGTAATCGGCAACTCTGACCAGGACAAAGGCAACGGATGGGTCTTGATACTGTGCACCTCTTCAAGAACAATTCCAATATCCGCAAGATACCTCATGTAATACTCCAGATGCGACTTTAGAGCATTGCCGTATGATTTGTAGTCACGCTGGTCAAGAACAACCCCAATATTCGCTTTGTCATCCCGCAAGGGAAACAACCAGCCGTAACCCGGGATCAGGTGCTTCAGAAAATCGACCCGCATGAGTCCCTCGTCAACACCCTGCACTCGGGCATAAGCACGAATACCAACAGCCATGTATCTTTCACTGTTCAGTTCCAGCCCGGCAATCCTGCGTACCCGGGAACTCGCACCATCCGCTCCTACCAGCACTTTTGTCTGCAAAACAAGGGGGGAGCCTGAACGACCCTCAAGCTTTAACGTCCATAGCCGGGCATTCTCATCAAAGGCCGCATCAGACAGTGCGTATCCGGCCAGGTTCTGTGCTCCCTGATCGACCGCATACTGGTATATCGAATGATCCAATATTTTCCGTTCAACGATGGAATAAGAGTACTTGTCAAAGTCGACCAGTTTCTTGATGTATCCAAATTTCTCCGGGACAGTCGACTGTAGGCGATGAATTTGTGACCGACCCGAAAAAACATGTCCCATGCCAAGTTCAATGAGCATGGTTATTGCGTCTTCGCGAATCGCATCGCCACACGACTTGTCACGAGGAAATGTTTCACGGTCAATCAAGGCAACACTCAAATTCCTGTCAGTAGCACGGGCACTACACGCACAAACACTTCCGGCTGGACCAGCGCCAACAATGGCCAAATCTATAGGTTGCTGTTTCATGGTCGATTGGAGAGCATTGACGTTGCGGTTCGAGTTCGCATAGTCTGTCTGGCAATCATCGTTATATCCATGATTTTAGGCGGCTTGTGTGTCATTGCCGGATACTGGTTTACGGACGTCGATAAAGCCGTGCGAAATGACTGAGGATTATCTGCTTATCTGCCAATCATGATATGATAATCAGGTGGTCAAATCAATTCACCGGGCCGATGACATTAACAAAATCAATGGTGAGTTTTTGGGTATTTTTTGCGTATGCTTGTCAAATTCACCTGTTGTGCGAGCCTGTCGGCGAACTATCGAGATTTGCAAGGACTTCTCTATCCGGAAAGTGAAGCAAACGATGGCGACTCTTGTTCCAGGTCTTGTGTCTTGAGCCTGCTTAAGCAAAAATGGCATCCCGCATCAGGATCAGCAGGCAATTTCTTCAACGGGTTTCCTCCTGTTGCAGTTTCGGGGAACACATAAAATGCCAAGACTAGATCGACTGGATGAAGCCGCCTCCAGCATAGGCAAACGTCGCCAGTTCGACGTATTGCCGTCCGTTACAGCACCGCATGAGTTTATAGTGTTCATCATTACACTTGTATTGATAGCGCTGGCGACAGCCTGGATGCTATTTTGGAAAGTGGAACGCACAATCAGCATTGATGGCTTACTGATGAATCCAGGGGCAAGACATGAAGTCATAGCTATCGAGCCCGGTTATCTGGTTGAGTACCTGCATCGCGAAGGTGACATTGTTAAACCGGGTGACATCATCGCCCGGCAAAGCGTCCCGACTCTGGACCGCGAACTAGCCCTGTTGCGGGGGCAGTTGTTGCAGGACGATCAGCACATCAATCAGGCAGACCCGGAATCGCTTGCAGAACAGAAAGGTCATGCCGCAATCCGATTGGCGCTATATCAACTGGAAGCACAACGCGCTGTCCGTGAAAATATAGTCACGCATATCGGAGGGGAAGTCATGGCACTGCATGTTGATCCGGGAGAGTTTCTCCCGGCAGGCGCATTCGTATCACGAATTCGAAGTATTCCAGAAGATCAATCGAAAGAAATGCAGGCGGTCCTGCGAGTCGACACGGGCATTGCACAACACATACAACTTGGCATGCTCTCGAATGTGCAAGTGAGTCTCCCTGGCAGAGACACCATGCAATTCACCGGAGAGGTGATTGCCGTGACCCACGGACCTTTGCCAAACTGGCTTGCAACACTTCCGCCAGTCACCGAGGATGCGCGATCCCGAATCGATATTGAACTTCACCAACAGCCCGAGAATCCCTTGCCCAATGCCACTCTCAGTCAGATCGATATTTTTCTGGGTGAAAGCACTCCCCTGCAACTGCTAGCGCCCAAACTGGCCAAAAACTGATTATGCCCAAACCAGACCTCCTCATGCATCAAGACGGACGAGACATAAACAAACAATCCGAAAAATTCGATGCCTATCCATGTGCTGCATATTTCACCTTGAAAACACCCCGAGTGAACCATCATGCCTTCAGCATGAGCATTGCCTTGGCATTGGGTTGATGCGTGATATCGATTAACCGGATTCATCCATGATACGGTTTCCTCTCAATCTTTTGGCACGCGCAAGACGCAAAAACAAGAGAAAGCGCAAACAACGCGTGGTCACACCACTGGTCATGCAGATGCATATGACGGAATGTGGTGCTGCCTGCCTTTCCAGCATCCTGGCCTATTTCGGGTGCTGGGTTCCTCTCAGTGAATTGCGCAACCTTTGTGGTGTCAATCGGGATGGCTCAACAGCGGCAGGTCTGGTCAGGGCCGCCAGGCTCTATGGACTGGACTGCTCTGGCCGCAGTGTCAATGCACGACATTTGCTTGATATGCCGTTACCGCAGATTCTGTTTTGGGAATGGAAACACTTTCTGGTCCTTGAGGGCTTTGACGGAAAAAGAGTTTTTCTGAATGATCCGGCAATGGGCCGTCGGGTTCTTTCCCTGGAAGAGTTCGAGGCTGGATTCTCGGGGATCACCCTGGTTTTCAAGCTCACGCCTGATTTTCAGCCCGGAGGCAAACCACCGGGATTGTTCCAGCGTCTGCCTGTCTGGTTTCAGGGCAGTGGAAGCTCTATCGCCTATTTGCTGCTGAGCGCCTTGATGATGGCAGTGCTGGTACTGCTTGCCCCGATAACCGTTGGCCTGTTTGTCGACCATATTCTCATCGGAACCGGGCAATGGGGGCTTCTTGCCGCAGGCATACTGGTAGTCGTGGCGATTCTGGTCTATTTCCTCAGCTGGATCAAGCAACAATGCATCAAGCGGCTGACAGTAAGAATGTCCATTTTGATCGGGAACCGCATCCTTACAAAATTATTCCGATTGCCGGTCGAATACTTTCAGCATCGGCTAACGGGTGATTTGACGAATCGAATCATGTCCATCGACAAGATATCCAGGGGTCTCTACAGCGATTTCATTGGTTTATTGATTGAAGCAACAATGAGTACCGTGTTTCTGATTGCCCTGTTCTACTTTGATACAACCCTTGCATCAATCATTCTGGGCCTGGTGATCCTGTACGGCATATCTACCTCTATCGTGGAAAGAATGCGTCACGATGCCAATGTTGTTCTGCGTCGGGAACAAAACGTACTAACTAGCGAAGGCATGCTGATGCTCCAGCAGGCTGACAACCTCCGAATGACTGCAACTGATGACAACTTCTTCTCCCGTTGGAGCGGTCATCAGGCACGCGAGTTGAGAGCAAGACAACATTTTGCCGAATTTGGCTACATTAACTCAGCCACTCCCGGACTATTCATGATTCTTGCCCATGCTGCAGTTTTAGCCGTTGGTGCCAATCAGGTTATTGCCGGACAAATGACGCTTGGTTCAATGACAACAGTCTATATTCTGGCCGGAATGTTGTTTATCTCTATTGGACGATTTCCTGAACTAACAGACGGATGGCAGACCATTTCTCTCGGACTGCAGCGACTTGAAGATATCATGGAGTCAGAGGAAGACCCACGCTTTCGAAATCATGATACCAGGGATAACACCACTGCCACCCTGAACGGACGCTTGAAATTGAGTGGATATCTTGAACTGCGAGGTATAACGTTTGGTTATGATCGGGGAAGGCCGCCCTTGATCAAGGACTTTAATCTTGTCATCAAGCCGGGACAGAGGACTGCGATCGTTGGAAAAAGCGGGTCCGGAAAATCGACATTGACATCGCTTGTATCCGGTAGCCATGAACCCTGGTCCGGGGAGATTCTCTTTGACGGTCTTCCACGAGAGAACATACCCTTGCAGGTCATGATTCGATCTCTTTCGATGGTTAGCCAGGAACCTTTCCTGTTCTCTGCAACCATTCGTGAAAACATCACATTGTGGAATTACGCAGTACCTGACAATATCCTGGTCCAGGCCGCAAGAGACGCTTGCATTCACGACCGTATTCTGAGTTGTGCAGATGGTTATGCAACACAGGTTGATGAAGGCGGCGGTAATTTCAGCGGCGGCGAATGTCAGCGTCTGGAAATTGCGCGCGCCCTGGCCAGCAATCCCACAATACTGATTCTTGATGAAGCCACAAGTGCACTCGATTCCAGCACCGAAAAAAGCATTGACGATGCCATCAGGCGTCGGGGGATGAGTTGTCTTATCGTTGCGCACCGCTTGAGCACCATTCGCGACTGTGACGAAATCGTGGTGCTTGATGAAGGAGTTGCCATACAGAGGGGAACCCATGAGCAACTCATGGCAGAGGTTGATGGACTGTATCTCGAACTTGTCCAGTCGGGTTAACATGATGTCAAATTCGCATCTCTTGTCATTGGCCGACCTAGCTACCCAATCGGGTTCACTCATTGATTGTGCTGGAAATTTACCGCTTGATCTGAACGATCCTGATAGCGTGTGGTTTGTCGAAGCAGGGGCGGTCGATATCTTTCTGGTCGAACAAATTGATGGCAAAGAGCAGACAGCCCCCCAACAATTAACGCATTCCGTAGCAGGCGACTTGATACCCAGCATTGCCTGTCAAGTGCAACAATCAACCTTGAGCCTGATTGCAAAAGGGTTGCCTGGAACACAATTGCGGAGGCTGTCAATCCTTGATCTCGCGAAAGTCCAGTCTGATGATCTATCCAGGAAGGTGGATACCTGGGTCATGGCTATTTCCGATACATTGTCGCGCGATATCATGTTTCCATCATTGCCTGATGTGCTGGTTGAAGCCGGACAGACATCCGCACCGCATGGCAATGTCTTTTCTGTAAAACGGGGAGTGGCCTGGCTAAACATGCCGGATCAATCGTCAGCAGTTTACATAGGGCTGGTCGATATCGGGACAAATGGCCAACATCAAGATATCTCCTGGGTGCCTCTGGCCCCAACCAGCTGGATTGAGATGAGCACATCACAATCGATCAGTAGAATCAAGTCCACCATGGAATTGGTAGAAGGTGGGCAAATAGTGTCAGTGCTGGCTCGGTTTCACGAGTTGGTGCTCGAAACAGAAAGGATGAACCGCTTGCTCACGGTTGTTGATCAAGCAAATCTGGAAAGAGTAAGCCTGACGGTGCGCCATGTCGAAGAAGATCGTGCTCGACGCAAGCTGTTCGAGGTACCAGGGATATCAAAAATCGAGAGCAGTGGTGATGGGTCGGAACTTGACAAGGCATTGCTCATGATCGGCCAGCATGAGGGTATCAAGTTCAAGTTTCCAGACCGAACCGGCGCCCCTGAAACACCACCCGCACTCGCCAATATCCTTCTTGCATCGAAGGTTCCCGGGCGCAAGATCCGACTTGATCGAATGAGTCGATGGTGGGTCGGAGACAGTGGTGCAATGCTGGCCTATAAGAAAGACACCAACCAACCGGTTGCATTGCTGCCCGATAAACTCAATCGATATCATATCCATGATTCTGCAACAGGACGCAAGACCAGAATCACGACTCATAATGCGGGATCCATCAAACCAGAGGCATGGCTGTTTTATAGACCTTTTGAATCAAGGGAAGTCCACCCGCGCGAACTGTTGCAGGTTTTCAGTGATGGATTGGGTATGGCCACCACCCGCTTTTTGATAACTGGATTCGCGGGTGGGCTCATTATGCTGTTATCCGCGTTCGTTCTGGGCTTCGTGGCCAGTCAGGTAATTCCAGCCAGGGAATACGGTTTATTGCATGCGGTAGCGATGGGCCTGGTGATTCTAGCTGGCATCTGGGCCTTGATTCACATTCTGCAAGGAATGGCCTTGATGCGTATTGAAGGACGTATTGCCTCTCGTATTGAAGCCGCTTTTTGGGATCGGTTACGCAGACTGCCATTGTCCCTTCTTCACCAGTATCCTTCCGCAGACCGAGCCATGAGGGGTATGGTATTTCAACGACTCCGCGATACCATTCAGGGGGTAGCAATCAACAACATTCTATCGATCATTTTTCTGCTGCCGGCATTATTCATTATCTATTTCTACGATATCGGTCTAGGCCTTGTCACCACGGCATTCGGTCTGCTCTCCCTGTTTGTGACCGTCATTTTAGGACTTGGACAAATCTCCCCATACGAAAGATTGATCCGCGCCTCCCATCGACTGACCGGCGTACTGTTTCAATTGATCAATGGCATCGCCAAACTTCGAATCGATGGTGCCGAGGGTTCTGCTTACGCCGTATGGGCCAGAAATTACGGCGAGCAACAACGCGCTGAGATTGAACTGGGGGCATGGCAGTCGCGCCTCCTGGCGTTTGGTTCGGCATTGCCGCTGTTGGCAGCAGCAGCAATCATGGCAACCATATCATTAGACAACGCAGAAATTATTGGACTTGCAGATTTTCTGATTGTTTATGTGGCATTCCTGTTGTTTGTTACTGGAGTGGTCCGTCTTGGTTTTTCGTTTGGAGCAGCAGCCGCAATCGTACCTGAAATCGCGCAAATTCAGCCTTTTCTGGCAAAAGCACCGGAAGCGAGTTTTGGACAGGTACCTGTTGAGTACCTCGGTGGAAATCTGGTGTTCGATCATGTTTCCTTTCGGTATGACCCCGATAGTCCATTGATACTTGACGATATTTCCATGCATATCAATAGTGGCGAGTTTGTTGCCATAGCGGGTAGATCCGGATCCGGAAAAAGCACGCTTTTCCATCTCGCTCTCGGCCTGAACGAAAATTATTCCGGCACCATCAGTTTTGATGGCCGCGATTTAAGGCAACTGAATGTGAAGCAGGTGCGACAACAAATTGGCATGGTTCCCCAGAAGGCCGAGCTTCATCCACAAGACATCTGGGACAATATTGTTTCTGACCAGGAAGGAATTGATGCGACTCAAGTTTGGCAAGCGGCAGAGATTGCGGATGTCAAAGAGGAAATCCTGAGGATGCCTATGCAACTGTTAACAAGTGTCGGTGACAGTCAAAGTGGCTTGTCTGGCGGAGAGACCCAGCGGATTACAATCGCCCGTGCCCTTGTGCGAAACCCACGGATAATGTTGCTTGATGAAGCCACCAATCTGCTGGATAACAAAAGTCAATCCAACATCATGAAACAGTTATCGAACCTGCCCATGACGCGGATTGTTATCGCACACCGACTGTCTACATTACGGGAAGCAGACCGAATTTATGTCTTGGAAAAAGGCAAATTTGCTGAACAAGGAACCTATCAGGAATTGATTGCTGCCGACGGCTTGTTCCGTGAACTGGTTCGACGTCAAGAGTACTGATGTGAAACGTGGATTCTTTCCATGTACAGCTTTTCACGAAATCGACAGTATGGGAACTTATGACAGGCACCAAACCATAGTGCCCCGCATAGCACATGAATTCGGGATATCAGAGTTAGAACGTTCATTGTGATTTTGTTGGCCTGTCTAGTCCAGCATGCAGCGATCAAATGT
>VXPI01000286.1:1050-9944 GCA_009839585.1 Gammaproteobacteria bacterium | reverse complement strand
GGTTTGTACTGCGCGAGAAACCAAGCTGGGCTCCGAGGAAATCGGGCGTGATATACCAAATGTCGGTGAACATGCACTTTCGAAACTGGACGAGTCAGGCATCGTATATATTGGTGCTGAAGTGCATCCTGGAAATATCCTGGTTGGCAAGATCACCCCGAAAGGCGAGACCCAGCTCTCGCCTGAAGAAAAACTGTTGAGGGCAATTTTCGGCGAAAAAGCTTCTGATGTTAAGGATACGTCCTTGCGTATGCCATCCGGCATGAAGGGCACGGTGATCGATGTTCAGGTGTTCACCCGGGATGGGACGGAGAAAGATGAGCGGGCCAAGGCAAACGACAAATCCGAGGTTGAATCTGTACGCAAGGATCTTGAGGATCAGCAACGCATTATGGAGAACGATGCCTATGCCCGAATCACCAGTCTGCTGGTGGGCCAGACGGTGAAAGCCGGGTCTGATCTCAAGGAAGGCACCAGTCTCACTGAAGAGATTCTTGCGGACATAGAGCGAAAGAAATGGTTCAAGATTTCGGTCAAGGATGAAAGCGTCAATAAATCGGTAGAGAAAATCCGGGACCAAATGAAGGCACAGAAAAAGGATTTTGAACGAAGATTTGACGAGAAGCGCGAGAAAATTGAAGCAGGCGATGATCTGGCTCCAACGGTGCTCAAGATCGTCAAGATTTTTGTTGCTGTCAAGCGACACCTGCAACCCGGCGACAAGATGGCCGGGCGCCATGGAAACAAGGGTGTTATTTCCAAGATTGTTCCGGTTGAAGACATGCCGTACATGGCCGACGGCATGGCCGTTGACATCTGTCTGAACCCGCTCGGTGTTCCATCAAGGATGAATGTAGGCCAGGTGCTTGAAACCCATCTTGGCTGGGCGGGCAAGAAGCTTGGAGAGCAGATTGAAAATGCACTCAACCGCAAAAGAAAACCGACGAAAGTACAGATTCGCAAGATGCTGGAAAAAATCTATAACACGTCCGGAAAGAAGGAATCCCTGAATGAATTGTCGGAAGAAGAGCTTTTTGATCTAGCCAGAAACCTGGTCGATGGGGTGCCTATGGCGACTCCGGTGTTTGATGGTGCGCAGGAGAGCGAAATCAAGAAAATGCTCAAACTCGCGGAATTGCCGGAGAGTGGCCAGACCATTCTATATGATGGCAGGACCGGCGAGCAGTTTGACCGTGAAGTAACCTGCGGGTACATGTATATCCTGAAACTCAACCATCTGGTTGATGACAAGATGCATGCCCGATCAACCGGTCCCTACAGCCTGATTACCCAACAGCCGCTTGGAGGAAAAGCGCAGTTTGGCGGCCAACGGTTCGGGGAAATGGAGGTTTGGGCGTTAGAGGCCTATGGAGCGGCATACACGCTGCAGGAAATGTTGACTGTGAAGTCCGATGATGTATCAGGCCGTTCTTCGGTTTACGAGAGCATCGTGCGTGGTGATCACGGAACATATGCGGGCATGCCGGAGTCCTTTAATGTTCTGGTCAAGGAAATCCGGGCACTGGGCTTGAGCCTTGATTTCCGCGAGGAAAGGATAAGGTGATTGTTTTCTGGTGATAAATCGGTAACGAAGTAACAGTTTGCATTCTGAAACAGGCCGCTCGGACACTATTCCGGACGACCGACGGCAACAAAGAGACAGTAAATGAAAGATATCTTTAATTTATTCAAGCAGTCGCAAGTCAACGAGGAATTCGATTCAATTCGAATCGGCATTGCTTCTCCAGAGAAAGTTCGATCCTGGTCCTACGGGGAGGTCAAGAAGCCCGAGACAATCAACTACAGAACATTCCGTCCAGAACGGGATGGCTTGTTTTGTGCCAAGCTGTTTGGTCCCATCAATGACTATGAATGTCTATGTGGCAAGTACAAGCGCCTCAAGCATCGTGGGGTGATTTGCGAGAAATGCGGGGTTGAGGTTACGCTCTCAAAAGTGCGCAGGGAACGCATGGGTCATATTGAACTGGCTGCTCCGTGTGCCCACATCTGGTTCTTGAAGTCATTGCCATCCAGACTCGGATTGCTGCTGGATATGACGGTTCGGGATATGGAACGGATCCTGTATTTTGAAGCCTATGTGGTCATTGATCCCGGTCTGTCGAATCTCAAGCGTGGTCAGCTGTTGAACGAGGAGAGCTATCACGAAGCTATTACCAATTTCGGCAGTGATTTTGAAGCAGCGATGGGTGCCGAGGCCATTCGCGTATTGCTCAAGGAAATTGATCTCGAAATAGAGGCGGAGAACCTGCGCGAGGATCTGGAGCACACCAAGTCGGAAACGAAACAGAAAAAGCTTACCAGTCGGTTGAAAGTGATCGAGGCCTTTTTGCACTCGGGAAATAATCCCAGCTGGATGATTATGGATGTGCTGCCGGTTCTGCCGCCAGATCTCCGGCCTCTAGTCCCGTTGGAGGGAGGGCGATTTGCCACTTCCGACCTGAATGACCTGTATCGACGGGTCATCAATCGCAACAACCGGTTGAAACGCTTGCTGGACCTGAACGCTCCTGACCTGATCGTGCGCAATGAGAAACGCATGCTTCAGGAATCGGTCGATGCGATGCTGGACAATGGCCGTCGAGGCAAGGCGATCACTGGCCCGAACAAACGCCAGCTGAAATCCATCTCTGACATGATCAAGGGTAAGCAGGGACGTTTTCGCCAGAATCTGCTTGGAAAGCGTGTCGACTATTCGGGGCGTTCAGTAATTGTGGTTGGGCCAACACTCAAGCTGCATCAGTGCGGGCTTCCCAAGAAGATGGCGCTGGAATTGTTCAAGCCATTTATCTTCAGCAAACTCGAGCTCCGGGGATTGACCTCGAATATCAAGCAGTCCAAGAAGATGGTCGAGAACGAAAGCTCTGAAATCTGGGATATTCTCGAAGAAGTAATTCGTGAACATCCGGTTCTGCTGAATCGTGCGCCAACCTTGCATAGACTGGGCATCCAGGCTTTTGAGCCGATCCTGATCGAGGGCAAGGCGATTCAGCTGCACCCATTGGTTTGTGCTCCCTACAACGCCGACTTTGATGGCGACCAGATGGCAGTACATGTACCGCTATCGATTGAGGCGCAACTTGAAGCCAGAAGCCTGATGATGTCTACCAACAACATCCTCTCGCCGGCCAATGGCGAACCAATTATTGTGCCATCACAGGATATTGTGCTGGGCCTGTATTACATGACCCGGGAGGATATCCGGGCAAAAGGCACCGGGAGTTATTTTGCGGGTGTCAACGAGGTACGCCGCGCCTTTGAAACCGGACAAGCCCACCTGCATGCCAGAATCAAGGTGCGATTGCCGGTGTATGACGAAGAAGGCGCAGACACCGGGGAGTTGAATCTTGTTGAAACCACCGTCGGCCGGGCCATGCTGTCGGAAATACTGCCGCGTCGATTGAGTTTCGAGCTGATTGACAGGCCGATGAAGAAAAAAACCATTTCGGACTTGATCAATACCTCATATCGCCAGGTAGGCTTGAAGGATACGGTAATTTTTGCCGACCAGTTGATGTATGAAGGTTTCAGGGTGGCAGCCCACTCCGGCATCTCGATCGGTGTTGATGACATGGTTATTCCGGGAACCAAGGCAGAAATTCTGGAAAACGCGGTAGCCGAAGTGGTTGAGATCAAGCAGCAATATGATGATGGACTGTTGACGGATGGGGAACGCTACAACAAGGTGGTTGATATCTGGACTCGTACCAGTGAGCAAGTCGGCAACTCTATGATGCAGGAGATCGGTATCGACCGGGTCAAGGATCAGGACGGCAAGGAAGTCGAGCAGGATTCGTTCAATTCAATCTACATGATGGCGGACTCCGGTGCACGGGGGTCGCAGGCACAGATACGTCAGCTGGCTGGGATGCGCGGATTGATGGCCAAGCCTGATGGATCTATCATGGAAACACCGATTGCTGCAAACTTTCGGGAAGGATTGAATGTATTCCAGTATTTCATCTCAACCCATGGCGCACGCAAGGGTCTGGCAGATACTGCATTGAAAACCGCGAACTCGGGTTATCTGACCCGGCGACTGGTTGACGTTTGCCAGGATTTGGTGATTGTCGAACACGACTGCGGTGCCACGGGCGGTCTCTTGAGGGAAGCCCAGGTTCAAGGCGGTGATGTGGTCGTACCTCTCGCTGATCGAATTCTCGGACGTTTGTCGACGGAGGACCTGATTCACCCTGAAACTGGCGAAGTGCTGGTCTCCAAGGACGAAATGATTGATGAAAAGGCAATACGACGCATTGAAGATGCGAACCTGCATGAGGTAAGGGTCCGCTCGGCAGTGACCTGTCAGACACGCTACGGGGTTTGCTCGAAATGTTACGGGCGAGACCTAGGCCGTGGACATCTCATCAATGTTGGAGAGGCAGTTGGCGTGATTGCAGCACAATCGATTGGTGAACCGGGCACACAGCTCACCATGAGAACCTTCCACATTGGTGGCGCTGCATCGGGTTCTTCCGTAGTCAGCAATATTATCTTGAAGAATTCCGGAAGAATTCACCTGAAAGGCGAAAAACTCGTCGAGAACAAGGATGGCAATCAAGTTGTGGTAATTCGCTCTTCAGAATTGATAGTCCAGGACAATCTTGGGCGGGACCTAGAGCGTCATAAACTGCCCTATGGAGCTGTGTTGACCGTGAACGAAGGATCGGAAGTCAAGGCGGGCGAAATTGTTGCTACCTGGGACCCGCATACGCATCCCATAGTGACCGAGGTTGATGGAAGGGTTGTATTCTCTGGACTGGAAGAAGATGTCACGGTTAACAAGCAGACTGATGATCTGACCGGCAAGAGCACTTATGTTGTTATTGACCCTCAGCGTCGACGAGGCAGTGCTGTAGACATCAAGCCGACCATTTCCCTGGTGGATGCGGATAGCCGGCCTATCAAGATACCGGGTACTGATGTTGATGCAAGCTATCATTTGCCTTCAGATTCGATCGTTATGGTGGAAGATGGGCAAGCGATTCATACGGGGGACGTGATTGCGAGGATTCCGCAGGAATCTTCCAAGACCCAGGATATTACAGGGGGCCTGCCCCGCGTGGCCGAGTTGTTTGAAGCGCGCAAACCGAAAGAGCCAGCGATTATGGCTAGTCGTGATGGAGTGATTTCATTTGGCAAGGAAACCAAAAGCAAGTACCGATTGCTGATTTCCGGAGAAGATGAAGTTGATTCCATGCTGATTCCAAAAACACGGAGGATTGAAGTGTTTGAAGGGGAGACGGTGAAAAAAGGAGATGTTGTTGTTGAGGGACCACCGCTTGCCAGTGATATTCTGGAGCATCGGGGAATTGCGGCGCTGACTGACTATATTGTGAATGAAGTACAGGATGTCTATCAGTTGCAGGGGGTGACCATCAATGACAAGCACATAGAGGTGATTGTCAGGCAAATGCTGAGAAAGGTCCGGATTGTGGATCCAGGGGACAGCAAGCATCTGCGCGATGAACAGGTTGAGAAGTCATCAATTTTGGGTGAGAATGAGAAACTGGTGGAAGAAGGCAGGCAGCCTGCAACTTTCGCGCCGGAGCTGTTGGGAATTACCAAGGCTTCCCTGACCACTGAATCATTTATATCCGCAGCATCGTTCCAGGAAACTACCCGGGTGCTGACCAATGCCTCGATAAATGGCAAGGTCGATAACCTGCGCGGTCTAAAGGAAAACGTGATTGTGGGTCGTCTGATTCCTGCTGGAACCGGAATGGAGCATCATGAGGCAAGAAAACGCGCAAAATTGAGTGGGCTGGATGCTGAAGATGAATTCTCGCAGTTGTTTCCGGAAATGAATGCGTCTGAAGATGCGGGCGAGACCGATCTTTTGCCTCTGCAGGATTCGGGTTCCATTGAACCGAGTGAAGTCGATGTTATTCATACCGATTCCTGAATCGATTTGAGCAGATAGGCTGATATTCCGCCTGCAATAGCAAGACGAACAAACTCCTGTAGAAAGGGAACTATGGTGGCAGTAACCGCATGCCCGAAAGTGATTTTGACCTGAAATCGTGTATCGTGCTGATGCGGTAAGCCTTTCCGGTGTGAGTGAGTTCTGGCTATTGGCGTTGGTTGTCCGGGGTAGCTGGTATCAGTTCGTATGCCAGATCGGAAACTCTGTATGCCCGGGTGAATGGGAAGGGTAAATCACCGTACATCAGGACTGCATCCTGATTTCCAGTCGACCGGAAAAACCCCCTCACTCATATGGGAATGGAACGCCACCGGGTATTGGGAGGCCAGATAGTTTTTCATTGATCGCGAAATCATCTGCAGAACATGCGATTGCTTTCCATGAATCAATGTCCTTTTCCCTTCATGGACTCGCTATCTGGTCCTTGCCCCTGTCCTGTTTTTGGATTTCAGGTCTTCCGATTCTCTTGTGAGAACCCCCTTTTGCCTGTTTTGGATTCAGGGGTTAGACCAATTGATACGAATCCCCGAAAAAAAACCGCATAGTGCCTTGACAAGGATCGCGTCTATGAATAGAATCATCGCCTCAAATTTTCGGAAGCTTGTGATAGCGTTTAACCCCACATAATTAGGTTTAAATCGCTTGAATCACGCTGTCGATTCCACTTGGTTTGGATGAGAAAAACAGAGTATGCCGACGTTAAACCAGTTGGTCCGATCGCCGCGGCGGCGTCAAGTCAAAAAGACGAATGTGCCGGCCTTGCAATCCTGTCCGCAGAAACGGGGAGTGTGTACCCGTGTTTACACGACTACACCCAAAAAGCCGAACTCTGCGCTCAGGAAGGTTGCTCGTGTTCGTTTAACCAATGGGTATGAGGTTACCACGTATATCGGTGGTGAGGGGCACAATTTGCAGGAACACTCTGTCATTTTATTACGAGGTGGAAGGGTAAAGGATTTGCCGGGCGTTCGATACCATACGGTTCGTGGGGCATTGGATACCTCAGGTGTTGCTGATCGGCGTCAGGGGCGCTCGAAGTATGGGGCGAAGAAGCCGAAATCCTGATTAGGATCTGAGATTCGAAAACGGTTCGAGGTTTCTTGAATCGTCTTTCCAGGCCATATCCAATTGGCTGGCAAGTAGGTCCCGGAGTTGAAGTATGTGCCCGGATTTGGGCTAATGGTGTAAGCCAGATGAGCTATTGAGATTGATTTGCAGGCAAGTCCCCCGGGAATGATTTGTGTTGCCTGTCATCGGCTAATCGATAAAACAGAGAGATATTAGCGGTATTTGAGATGCCAAGACGTAGAGAAGTTCCAACGCGCAAGGTACTGCCGGACCCGAAGTACAAGAATGTGACGGTCGCGAAATTCATCAACATCATGATGCGTGATGGCAAGAAGTCCGTAGCCGAGAGGATTATGTATGGCGCATTGGAAATCATTCGAAAAAAAGGCAACGAAGACCCGGTAGAAGTCTTTAATTCCGCATTGGAGAATGTGAGTCCAACCGTTGAAGTAAAGAGCCGGCGTGTTGGGGGTGCGACTTATCAAATACCCGTAGAGGTTCGTCCCAACCGCCAGATGGCCCTTGCCATGCGTTGGCTGGTGACTGCGGCCAGGAAACGGAATGAACAGTCCATGACGGTTCGTCTGGCAGGGGAATTGCTGGATGCGTCGGAAGAACGTGGAAACGCAGTCAAAAAGCGGGTTGACACCCACAAAATGGCTGAAGCAAATAAAGCCTTTTCCCATTATCGTTTCTAGTTTAATCCGAAGCCAAGATGTCACAACAGAACACACCGCTGGAGCGTTACCGCAATATTGGCATTATGGCCCATATTGATGCGGGTAAGACCACGACCACCGAACGCGTGTTGTTCTATACCGGAATCTCGCACAAGATCGGTGAGGTGCATGATGGCAATGCGGTGATGGACTGGATGGAGCAGGAGCAGGAGCGTGGCATCACGATTACCTCTGCAGCGACCACCTGTTTCTGGTCGGGCATGGGTGGCAACCGCGAGCGGCATCGAATCAATATTATTGATACGCCCGGTCATGTTGATTTCACGATTGAAGTGGAGCGATCATTACGGGTCCTGGACGGAGCGATAGCGGTTTTCTGTGCAGTAGGGGGTGTAGAACCCCAGTCTGAGACCGTTTGGCGTCAAGCGGATAAATACCGTGTGCCGCGTCTGGCTTTCGTGAACAAGATGGATCGGACCGGTGCCGATCTTTCCCGGGTTCTGGAACAGATCAGGAACCGCCTGAAAGGGCGTCCGGTGTTGATGCAGGTCAATATCGGCGTGGAAGATGATTTCGAAGGTGTGGTTGATCTGGTCAAGATGAAGGCAATCTACTGGAAGTCGGAGAATATGGGCATCGAATTCGAGTATGCCGAGATTCCGGAACATCTGGCTGCGGAATGTCAGAAAGCCCGAAACCAGTTGCTTGAGTGTGCCGCAGAAGGCAGTGATGACCTCATGGAGCGATACCTGGATAACGGAGAACTGAGTGAATCGGAGATTCATGCCGGACTGCGCAAGTTGACCCTGCATAATGAAGTCATTCCCGTGTTTTGTGGATCCGCTTTTCGTAACAAGGGAGTGCAAGCCCTGCTTGATGGAATCATCGACTATCTTCCGAATCCGCTTGATGTTCCGGCTATCGAAGGCCTGGATGTCGAGGGGAAAAACAAGATTGTTCGCAAGGCCGACGGTAAGGAGCCGTTCGCAGCCCTGGCATTCAAGTTGATGTCTGATCCCTTTTTTGGCCAATTGGTCTATATGCGTGTTTACTCCGGAACCTTGAAAACCGGAACCATGGTATTCAATCCGCTGAAAGGCAAAAAGGAACGAATCGGACGCATCCTGCAGATGCATTCGAATGACAGGCAGGATATTGAGACAGTATCCACGGGCGATATTGTGGCGACGGTGGGTCTTAAA
>VXPI01000286.1:0-1040 GCA_009839585.1 Gammaproteobacteria bacterium | reverse complement strand
CTTAAAAGCGTGACCACCGGCGATACCCTGTGTGATCTGGCCCAGCCGGTTGTTCTGGAGCAAATTGACTTTCCGGAGCCTGTAATATCGCAAGCCGTAGAGCCACGAACACGTGCTGACCAGGAAAAACTGGGTGTCGCACTGGTCAAACTGGCCAAAGAGGATCCCTCATTTCGGGTACGTTCCGATGAAGAGTCCGGCCAGACTATTATCTCGGGGATGGGCGAGCTGCATCTTGACATCATCGTTGATCGGTTGAAAAGGGAGTTTAATGTTGATGCAAACATCGGGCGCCCTCAAGTGGCTTATCGGGAAACCGTCAATAAATCCGTTGAACAGGAATACAAGTACGTCAAGCAGACTGGCGGGCGCGGTCAATATGGTCATGTCTGTATTCGTCTGGAACCGGGCAAGCCCGGGTCCGGTTATGAATTTATCGATGAAATCAAGGGCGGGGTAATTCCGAGGGAGTATATCCCTTCAGTCGATAAGGGCATCCGGGCCAGCATGCAGGCTGGAGTCGTAGCCGGATATCCGGTGATTGATGTCAGGGTAATCCTGTATTTTGGCTCATACCATGAGGTTGATTCCTCTGAGCATGCTTTCAAGGCGGCAGCGTCAATGGCTTTCAGGGAAGCATCTCGCCAGTCAAACCCGCAGTTGCTGGAGCCCATCATGTCGGTTGAAGTGGTGACCCCTGAAGACTACATGGGCAATGTGAATGGCGATTTGAGTTCGCGCCGTGGCTTGATCCTGGATCTGGAAGATACTCCGAGTGGCAAGACAATCCGTGCCGAAGTCCCGTTATCCGAGTTGTTTGGTTACGCAACCGCACTCCGATCAGCGACCCAGGGTCGTGCCAGTTATTCGATGGAATTCAAGAGATATACACAAGTCCCCGAAAGTGTTGCCTGCACGATCAAGAATGCAGCATAGATTATAAGTAGAAACCAATATTCAGTCGTTACCCAGAAGAGGCAAATTAATGGCGAAAGAGAAATTTGAGCGTACCAAGCCGCATGTGAATGTAGGCACGATAG
>VXPI01000029.1 GCA_009839585.1 Gammaproteobacteria bacterium | reverse complement strand
TCTTTGAACCGTTAACCTGTTTCAGGTATTGCCGGATTGTGAGCCGCCAGTCTTTGACAGATGCTTCTCAACGAGTGCAAAAACCCGCTCTACTGCCCCCTGATTGTCCTCGACAAAACGCTTGCCCTCGACACCATAATTCGTTCTTAAGGCAGAGTCATTTAACAACTTGCTGACGGTCTCTGCCAATTCATTCGAGTCCTCAACCTGCAATCCGGCACCTTGAGCGAGTATCTGGTCGGATATTTTCTGAAAATTGAACATATGTGGTCCAAATATGACCGGCACTCCTACTGCGGAGGCCTCAAGCACATTGTGACCACCGACAGGTACCAGACTGCCTCCAATAAATGCTACATCAGATGTACAGATCAACATGGGTAGATCTCCCATCGTATTGCCAATCATGATTTCCGTCTCGTTGGGTAATGTATCCTGTAGATTTGAATGGAGTATCGTCTTGAATCCGCTACCAGCGAAATTTTTCAGGAGTTCATCCGATCGTTCTGGATGTCGGGGTACCAGAATCAGAAGTACATCCGGACAATATTGTTTTATTTCAGTATGCGCATCCAGTATTTGCCGTTCTTCCCCGGGATGAGTACTGCCAGCAATCCAGATTGGTCTTTTGGCACCCAAACGGCTCCGTAAACTCAATGCCTTCTGTATGGTCTCACTGCTGACAGCCATGTCAAACTTGATATTGCCCGTGATGTGAACGGCTTCCTTTCTCGCACCTAAATTGATCAGGCGTCCAGCATCCATTTGCGCCTGTGTAGCGATTTCATCCACGTAACTCAAGGATGTGGAAATCAGCCGCTTGAAACTGCGATATCCGCGGTAGGATTTTTCCGACAGCCGGGCATTCGCAAAGACAATCGATATCTGCTTTTTTGCACAAAATGCCAGATAGTTCGGCCAGATTTCCGTTTCCATGAATATAGCTATTGTGGGCCGTATATTACCTAAGAACCGCTTTGCCGAGCCCGGATAATCATAGGGAAGATAACAATGGATTATCCTGTCTCCCAGACAATCGTTCGCCTGTTTAGCCCCAGTCGGAGTCATGGTGGTCAGCACGATCAGGAATTCCGGAAATTCCCCCTGGATTTTGTTAACCAGCGGTATCGCGGCATTGACCTCGCCAACCGAAACAGCATGAATCCAGATTCGGGGATGGTCCGCCTTGTTGCGGGGCAAGTCCGAAATTTTCAGTCCGTATCCCAATCGTTGCGGCAAACGGTCAAGATACTTCCTGTCTTTTGAGATCCTGATCAACAATTTGAAAAACAGAATTGGACTCAGACAGTACAAAGCGACACTATATAGGGCGCGGGTCATGCAAATGATCAGAAATTCACGACTATTTTGCCTGCTCAGACAGCCAGTCCCTGGCGGCCAGATAGTATTCGGTCAGGCGCTCCTCTTCGCTGCCAGGTTTGGCTTCCCACTGATATTTCCATTGAACATTGGGAGGCAATGACATCAATATTGATTCTGTTCTGCCACCGGATTGTAGCCCAAACAGAGTCCCTCGATCATAGACCAGATTAAATTCCACATAACGACCTCGCCGATATGTCTGAAAATCCCGATGCGAAGCATTCCACGGCAGGTCTTTTCGCCTTTCAAAAATCGGCATGTATGCTTCAATAAAACTGTCTCCAACGGACTTCATCAGGGCAAAGGAGTGAGAGAATCCACCCGCATTGAAGTCATCAAAAAATATTCCGCCGATACCGCGCGCCTCCTTGCGATGCTTAAGATAGAAGTATTCATCGCACTGTTTCTTGAATTGGGGGTAAATGTCATCGCCGAACGGGCTACAGGCAGACCTTGCTGTCATATGCCAATGCACACAATCTTCCTGAAACCCGTAGTATGGAGTTAGGTCATAACCACCCCCAAACCACCATGTTGCATGCTCGGGATTTTTTCCAGCGATAAAGAAGCGGACATTCATGTGGCAGGTCGGAACGAAAGGGTTAACCGGATGTAGTACCAGAGACAAGCCCGTCGCCTCAAATGGCAGTCCGGCAATCGACTGTCGATGTGATGACGCTGAAGCAGGGAGCTGGTCTCCCTGCACATGAGAAAAATTCACGCCGCCTTTCTCAAGGTATTGTCCATCCTGAATCACTCGGGTGATTCCACCACCGCCCTGCTCGTGCTCCCAGGAGTCGACCTTGAAGCCCCGTGTCGGTTCAGCAGAATTCAATTGGTCGCAAATATTGATCTGCAAGCTTTTCAGATACTCGATAACAGGTTCAATGTCTGGACTGTCCATGAACGCTCAAACCTTAAGACCGAATCGTACTGCCGTCCAGTCCATTGCGAATCACTGACGGAGTACGGCGCTGGCCAATTCGTCCCTTGACGACTCCGTCAACATCGTTCTTGAATTCATCCAGCACCGTTTTTTGCAAGCGGTGAGGTAACTGGGATGACCGATTTGCGCTGGTCGAGACGATGGCCATGTTGGCCTGTTGGCAAAGCATTCGAACTACCGGGTGATCGGATACCCGGAGCGCAATGCTTTGATGATCCCCGCGTACAAGCCGAGGGATATTCGCTCGAGCCGGCAAGAGCCAAGTTACCGGGCCTGGCCAGCTTGCCAGGATTTCATCTCGAGTGGCTTTCGGCAAGCAGGTGAAATACGGCTCAAGCCGTTTTCGATGATCGCTAATCAAGATTAACCCCTTACTGAAATGCCGCCTTTTGATTGACAGAATTCTTTGGACAGATTGCGCATCCATTGGATTGCAGCCCAGTCCATAACAACCTTCCGTGGGATAAGCGATCACCCCGCCACCGCGAACAATTTCCGCTCCTTCTGCTATTGAAACGAGGCTCAACGGCGATCAATTTCTTCTTGCAGGGCCTGATCCTTGTCAGCGATTTCCTTGACGCTTTTTTCCCGTTGACCTCTCACATTTTTGGCAATGTCGGGGTTCGCTACGCCGATAATCTGTGCGGCCAGAAATCCTGCATTTTTTGCACCTGCCTTACCGATCGCGACGCATGCGACCGGTATGCCGCCCGGCATCTGGACTGTGGAGAGCAAGGCGTCATGACCGTTTAATGGACCTCCCTCCATGGGCACTCCAATAACCGGACGAACGGTCAAGCTCGCAACTACCCCGCCAAGGTGGGCAGCAAGTCCTGCTGCTGAAATAAATACGGCACAGCCACGCTCCTCGGCACTCTTGATTATTTCGTGGGTTCTCTCTGGCGTACGGTGTGCAGAGGTAACATGCGCTTCCCAGCGAACGCCCAGCTCATCCAGCACATCAAAGGTTGATTTCATCACCGGGAGGTCTGAATCAGACCCCATCACTATACAAACAAACTGGTTACTCATTTTCTTCTGTTTTTCCTCATAATTGTAAAAGTTGTCATTCGGGTAATATCGGGTTCGGTGATTTCAATAAATGAAATACTCATTCCGAAGCCTGAAACCGATAGACAGCACGATGCCCGATATCATCGCGATGCCAGCCCCCCTGCCAACTGATCGAAGATGCAGCCTTGTAAGCTTCCTTCTGTGCTTCGACAATGTTCTTTCCGAGCGCCGTGATACACAGCACTCGCCCACCACTGGCCGTAACCTCTCCATGTACCAATCGGGTGCCTGCATGAAATACCTTGGTATTGTTATCGAATACTGTTTCGAGTCCGTCGATTCGGCGTCCTTTCGCATAATCACCCGGATATCCCTGTGATGCCATAACGACTCCCAAGGCATCCTGGGGAAACCATTCTGCTTCAGTCTCGCCAAGTCGACCGGTCAATGCGGCCATACATAATGTCACCAGATCAGACTTCAAGCGCATCATGATTACCTGCGATTCTGGATCTCCCATTCGACAATTGAATTCAAGCACATTGGGGATACCATCCTGAATCATGAGTCCCGCATACAGGAAACCCGTATAGGAGATACCGTCTTCAACGAGTCCATTTATGGTAGGTTTGATGACCTGTTCAATCACGGCCTCATGCATTTGGGGGTCAATCACAGGTGCCGGAGAATAGGCCCCCATGCCACCCGTATTGGGACCGGCATCACCATTATAGGCGGCCTTGTGATCCTGACTGGATGCCATGACCAGAAAATCCTGCTCATTTACCATACATATGAAACTCGCTTCTTCACCCTGCAGGAATTCCTCTATGACGATTTTCTCGCCTGCCCCGTCAAACACTTCACCCGAGAGCATCTCTTCAATACATTGTCCAGCCTGACGCATATCCCGACAAATCACGACGCCTTTACCGGCTGCCAGTCCATCTGCCTTGATCACCAGTGGATAATCCTGATGTTTGAGGTAATCTATAGCCTTCTCAAGATCAGAAAAAGATTGAAACTGCGCAGTCGGGATTTTGTGACGGGTCATGAAGTCTTTTGAAAATTCTTTCGAACCTTCCAGCCTGGCAGCCTTCTTCGTAGGCCCAAAACAGGGCACCCCGGCTTCCCTGAACTGATCAACGATTCCATTCACCAGAACATCTTCCGGTCCGACTATGACAAGGTCGATCTGTTCATCAAGGGCAAAGTTCAATAGTCCTTCGAAATCCGATGGCTGCAAGGGGACATTCGTGGTCTTTTTCTCCAAAGCAGTGCCAGCATTGCCCGGGGCCACGAAAACCGCAGACACGTCAGACGACAACGAGGCCTTCCATGCCAGGGCATGTTCCCGTCCACCCGAACCGATAACAAGGACTTTTTTCAACACATATACCCGTCAACTAATGCCTGAAATGGCGTATGCCGGTAAAGATCATTGCCATATCATGTTCGTTTGCTGCTTCAATCACCTCATGATCACGCACCGACCCTCCGGGCTGGATGATTGCCCTGATCCCGGATTTGGCCGCATTATCGATTCCATCACGAAACGGAAAAAATGCATCGGAAGACATTACAGCTCCTTTGATATCAAGGCCGGATTGCTCGGCTTTGATTCCGGCGATACGTGCAGAATTTACGCGGCTCATCTGTCCCGCACCAACCCCCAGAGTCCTATGATTTGCGGCATAGACAATAGCGTTTGACTTGACAAATTTGGCGACTTTCCAGGCGAACAGCAAATCCTGGTTTTCTTGTTCAGTGGGTGAGCGTTCGGTTACACAATCAAATTTGTCGAATAGCTGAATGTCTGGCGTCTGTACCAGCAAACCACCACTGACCTTTTTCGTGTCCATTTGCTGGTGCGGGCGACCAGCATTATCCAGATTTCCCAATTGAAGTATACGAATTGATGACTTGGTCCCTAGAATTTCAATTGCGTCGGATGTAACGCGAGGGGCAACGATGACTTCAACAAACTGCCGATCAAGAATGGTCGATGCCGTGTCTCGATCAATCTCGCAATTAAAGGCAATAATGCCGCCAAAGGCAGATTCGGAATCTGTCTGATATGCCCGTTCATAGGCATCACGAATCGACTTAGCTACGGCCACACCACAAGGATTGGCGTGTTTTACAATCACACAGGCGGGACCTTCATTAAATTGGAGAGCGCACTCGATCGCAGCATCTGCATCTGCAATATTGTTATAGGACAATTCCTTCCCCTGTATGAGCTGGGCGGTCGATACGCCAGGGACGGAGTGGTCCGGGTCGACATAAAAACCTGCCTTCTGATGTGGATTTTCTCCGTATCGCAATGTCTGTCTCAGAATATAACGGGGGCGCAACACCGGGGGAAATAATGCCCCTGACCGAGTTGCATCAATTGCCAAATAATCGTTGATTGCCTGATCATAGCGGCTGGTATGCCGAAACACCTTGGCGGCAAGCTTCCGGCGAAGATTTCCGGAGGTTTGCCCTGCATTCTCACGTATCTCGGACATGACCTTTTCATAATCTGAACTATCCGTCACCACTGTGACATACTGATGGTTTTTGGCCGCAGATCGCAACATCGTCGGGCCGCCAATATCGATATTTTCAATCGCAGTTTCGAATGTACAGTCAGGGTTGGCTATGGCCGTTTCGAATGGATAGAGATTGACCACGACCAGATCAATCTCGGAAATCATGCAACGCTCCATCTCTTCCCGGTCCTCGTCTCTACGCGACAAGATCCCGCCATGAATTTTCGGATGCAGGGTTTTGACACGCCCCCCCATAATCTCGGAAAAACCAGTATATTCATCCACTCCAACCACCGGAATATCGTGCTGTTCGAGATGCGATTGGGTACCACCCGTGGAGAGAATCTCAACATCCCGGCTGACAAGAAACCGAGCAAATGGAATTAGTCCGTCCTTGTCTGAAACACTGATCAAGGCCCGTTTAATTGGCTTGATCATTTCAATTCCGCATGAACTGGGGTTCAAGTATACAAGTCAATCTTTCAGGAAAGTTCATACTTTTCGAGTTTGCGACGGAGCGTGTTTCGATTGATTCCAAGAATACGGGCTGCCTGTGTCTGATTGTGGCCTACACGTTCCATGACCGATTCAAGCAACGCTTTTTCGACTTCGCCGAGTACCATGCCATGGAGATTGCACAGTAACTTATCGTACGACTGCTCCATATAATCATCAAGCGCAAGCTTGATTTGTTGTCTAATCATGGGTCAAGTCCTTTTGTCTCATTCACTTATGAGGGGGTATTGGATATTTCGGCGTGATTGATTGAAATAATCAGAAGCCTGTAAATTATATACCGCGAATGAGTCAGTGAAGAGTTGAGTTGCTGCCAACGAGCAACAGCCCCTATTTTTAAGGGGCATGATTTCGCATTGACTGCCCTCAATCGCCGAACTGGATGCTATTATGCAACATGGACACGAACTCTGCCAGCGGCTGGGATCACCCTGATAATATCTGAAAAGACAGGGCAGAGGCTACAGCCCGGCCTTGATTTTGTATATGTCCGGCATCTTCCCTACCTCGAAATGATTTTGCCTAGATCATGCCAAACAACTCCATTTCATCATCCTTGCATTACGCATCGCCAACCACGTTAACCGCAAACCCATAGGCATTCTCATGCGGTTTTGCAAGATCCAGCTTGACCGAGGAGAGAAGACCGGATGCCATCTTGTTCTCGACATCATCAGGCAAATAAACCGAAGGATCGTAGACCCTTTTGCCGACAATCCGACCGAATTTGTCTGTGAGAGTCAGCTGCAGTTCTGGGTAAGGCTGCGGATGTTTGGCTTCATTGATCAGCCTGACCTGGATTCTGACAGCACCCGGCTGGCTCGGGTGGAGTTCAATGATAGTGTGCATAAGCTTCAGGTTTTCGACATCTTCAAACATGGGAAGATTGCATTGAGCGACCATGCAAAAAGCCTCGAGATAGGGGCGATACTTTGTGGTTTGCGCATATTTCGGCACCGCAAAGGCTTCTATCTGAATCACCAGAATAGACAGGAATGCAATGCATGCCATGCTCCATACGATGGTTGATACAGGATTTTTTCGATCTGCGATAAGGTTGGTAACTTGACTTTTCTGCTGATGCATTCGATCAAGACCATGTGGGCTTTTGGGCGATGATCTTGCGCGCTTTTTGGATCGCTTTTTCCCGGTTTTGCCGATGAACCCCGAAGGCATTGGGCTCTCGGGAGGGTTGTCCTGTGGCCTTTCGTGAAAATCTTGAGTAAAAAGTTGGGGATCAGTCTGTTCTGTTGCCGGTGAGTCTATCCATGTATCCGCTTCAGAACCCTGATCAGACAACCTATCTGACCCGGTTTGCACATTATCCGGGATTGGGATAGTCGGATCCCGGAGATAGGGGGCCTTGTGCTTTTGCGTTTTCTTGCCCGGCCTTGATTCGGTTTTCAGATTCAGTGATTCATTCTGGTCAAATTCATGTCTGTTTTCTGTCACGGGTTTTTTATCAGAAGCACGCTGACCCCGAAGTGGAATCTGGGGTGATACTGGGTTGCCTGATGATTCAACAGAAGAACGAATTCCAACATCGGGGACAAATTTATTTCCCATACGGATAACGCGATTGAGATGTGCATCAAACATCTCACCGCAATTTCCGCAAATCACCCTGGAAAGGCTCTGTCGAAGAATAAACACGGATTCGCAGAATGGGCAACTACAGTAATTCTGTTCGTTCATATTCAGCAATAAGATTATAGTTTATGATATTGATATTGATATTGATATTTTATTCAAACTATGCATGGTCATCCAGATTCATTCTCCCGTCTGATTCCAGTGAGGGCCACCCAATCTCCACGCTGTAAAATCGAAAAGTCAAATGCATCCCGATAAGCGTCTGAAACAGCCTGACTCTGGTTGGCCAAAATTCCCGAGAGAATCAATGTACCTTGATCAGCTACTAGGTCCTTCAGTGTCCGTGAATGTTCGATGAGGGTACTGGTCAGAATATTTGCAACTACGACATTGTGCTTTGCCGATCGTAGCTCCCCGGTATTCAGAAATTCTTCCAATAGGTGAGCCTTGAACTGTCTTTCGACATCATTTTGCTCCGCATTCCGATTGGCAACCTCTATCGCATTGGGATCAATATCCACGCCAATTGAGTAGCGCGCCCCCAGAATACAGGACACAATCCCCAAAATACCTGTACCGCATCCGAAATCGACCACACCCACATCGTCAAGGGCATGATTGGCCAGCACCTCAAGACAAAGACTTGTTGTTTCATGATTACCCGTGCCAAAAGCAAGTCCGGGATCAATATGAACAATATGCCGGTATTCCAAGTCTGGTTTATCCCAGGTTGGACCTATCCATATACAGTCATTGACTATGGTAGGCTGAATATGTTTTTTCCACTCCTCGTCCCAGTTTCGAATACCTAATTTCCGGAAGCGTAGAGATTCACTGAGCGGAAATTCCGTGAGGTCAGACTGAATTTTCCTGATGGATTCCAGATCCAGGGCTGTCGGATCAAATAGAGCCGATAGCTTTACGATCTCCCAGGGTGTGCTGCAATGATCTTCTTCAAGGTGAATTTGCTGATCAGCGCCTTCAACCGTAATCGAACAGGCTCCGGCTTCTACGAATAATGCCTCAATCTGGCTTGAATCGGATTTTTGCGTGAGGCGGGAAAATTCGATGTAATCAGTCAACGTCAAGCTGGTTCTTGAGAAAGTGAATATCGTATCCTCCTTGCTGGAATTCCTGATTCCGGAGTATGGATTGATGCATGGGAATGTTGGTCTTGATGCCTTCTACCTGCATTTCCTGCAATGCACCTGACATTCTGGCTATTGCCTCTTTCCGGTCTCGGCCATGTGTAATAACCTTGCCGATCAGAGAGTCATAAAACGGGGGCACATTGTAGTTTGTATAGGCATGTGAATCCACTCTTACACCTGGACCTCCGGGGATATGTATACGAGTTATTTGACCTGGTGACGGGATAAATGTCTCAGGATCTTCAGCATTGATCCTGCACTCAATTGCATGTCCTGCAAGGCTCACATCCTGCTGGCTAAAGCCAAGATCATTCCCGTCTGCAACCAGAATTTGCTCCTGCACAAGATCAATGCCGGTCACCAACTCCGTCACCGGATGCTCAACCTGGATTCGGGTATTCATTTCAATGAAGTAGAACTGTCCATCCTGAAACAGGAATTCAAAGGTTCCCACCCCCTTGTATTGCATCTGTTTACAGGTATTCACACAAATCTCGCCGATTTCCGATCGTTGTTCATCGGATATCCCGGGTGCCGGTGATTCTTCAATGACTTTCTGGTATCGCCTCTGAATCGAGCAGTCGCGATCTCCCAGATGCAGGATATTTCCGTGCTGGTCTGCCAGAACCTGGATTTCAATGTGTCGCGGTGATTTCAGGTAGCGTTCCATGTAAAGCGAATCATTGCCAAAAGCGGCAAGCGCTTCTTTTGAAGTCAGTTCTATTGCTTCAAATAAATCCTGTTCCCGCAGCACCTGGCGCATACCCTTGCCCCCTCCTCCCCCGCTGGCTTTCAGCAACAGGGGGTAGCCAATCTTATTGGCAAGCGTGACCAGTTCATCGCGATTTTGAGGGATTGTTCCGTTGGACCCGGGAATACATGGCACACCCATAC
>VXPI01000331.1 GCA_009839585.1 Gammaproteobacteria bacterium | reverse complement strand
ATCCCCAAAAATTCCCGGCTCTCTGAATCCGTACGCATATCCTTGTTATCGTTATTTTTTATGACTTTTCTGGCAAACAATATATAAACCTTGAATTTTTCATTGATGACCATACTATAATGCAAGTGATTCACGACCTGTTTTGGAGTTATTCCCACCCGGTTTGTTATGCAGCCAGATTTGACAATATCTCTCGATGCTATCCAGCGCATCAATCAACTTCTCGAGTCTCGAAATAGTCCGGATACTCGCTTGAGGGTCTATATCGAGGGGGGTGGCTGCTCTGGCTTTCAGTATGGCTTCCAGTTTGACGAAGAAACCGAGGAAGACGACCTGCTGATGGAATATCAGGGTATCAAGGTCGTGGTTGACATGTTAAGCCTTCAATATCTCTCTGGTGCAGAAATCGATTTCAAGGATGACATCATGGGCAGTCGTTTTCTGGTCAACAATCCGAATGCTTCTGCAACCTGTGGTTGCGGTTCAAGCTTTTCCATCTAATTGCCCCGGTTCGGCCGGGATCATTCAGGCACCCGGGGTGCGCATCCAGTATCCGGAAATCATTCGGTTTCTGGTCTTGACCTTTTACCGAAAACCCCCATATCTGTGGCGTTTCCTAAACTCATGGGATTGATCTGACTATGAGCAATTCAACCAACAAGAACGAGCAGCCTGAAAACAAGGGCGAACAAGCCGAGATTCCTGTTTCAGGCGAACAACAGGCCCCGTCACCCGATCTGAAGGCGGAAGAACAGTGCGCTAATCCGGCCGAACAGCAGGATACGGAAACCGGTCGAGATGAATCTGCTGAAGTCTCCGAACCGGAAAATGGAGAAGTTCTCGCCAATCAGGAGATGGAAATGATGAGTCCGGATCAAGTTCTTGTTGAATTGACGAAAACACGTGCCGAAGCAAGCAAACTGAAAGATGGCTATCTGCGCGCCAAGGCAGATGTAGAAAACATCCAACGGAGAAGTCAGAACGAAATTACCTCAGCACGCAAATATGCAGTCGAAGGCTTCGCCAGGGAGTTGCTGAGTGTTGCCGATAGCCTGGATCAGGCCGTGAAGGTCGAAATCGATGATTCCGCAAGCGAGGCGGTAGAAAAAATGCAGGAAGGGCTGGCACTCACGCTCAAGCAACTCGAGTCGGTATTTGACAGGTTCGACATTTCATCGGTTGAAGCAGATCAGGGTATTCCATTCAATCCGGAATATCATCAAGCAATTTCAATGATTGACAGCAAGGATGTCAAGTCGGGAGAAATCGTATCCGTAATGCAAAAGGGCTTTGTTCTCAAAGATCGACTGTTGCGTCCGGCCATGGTGGTCATTGCCAATTGATCGGCTTGTTATTTTTGAATCTGTCCCTATATCTTGAACCAGAATTTTTCTATCAATATTGCTGAATATTTGAGGTTTTCAATATGTCCAAAATCATAGGCATCGACCTGGGTACAACCAATTCCTGCGTTGCAGTCATGGAAGGGTCATCACCCAAAGTCATTGAAAATAGCGAGGGTGATCGGACTACCCCGTCAATTGTTGCGTTCGCAAAGGACGGTGAGGTTTTGGTCGGTCAATCTGCCAAGCGGCAGGCTGTGACTAATCCCGAAAATACGATTTTTGCCGTGAAACGCTTGATTGGAAGAAAGTTCGACGAGAATGTCGTACAACGAGATATCGATCTGATGCCCTACAAAATTACCAAGGCCAAGAATGGTGATGCATGGGTTGAGGCAGGTGGCAAGAGCATGGCGCCACCGGAAATTTCGGCTCGCATACTTCAGAAAATGAAGCAAACCGCGGAAGACTACTTTGGTGAAAAAGTCACGGAAGCGGTAATCACCGTGCCGGCCTACTTCAATGATTCACAGCGTCAGGCCACCAAGGACGCTGGCAAGATAGCCGGTCTGGAAGTCAAGCGAATTATCAATGAGCCGACTGCGGCTGCATTGGCTTACGGCATGGACAAATCCAAGGGTGACCGCAAGATTGTCGTATACGACCTTGGTGGCGGAACTTTCGATGTCTCTGTAATTGAAATTGCCGAGATTGAGGGCGAGCATCAATTCGAAGTACTGTCTACCAATGGCGATACATTCCTGGGTGGCGAGGATTTTGACCGCCGCCTGATTGACTATCTGGCAGATGAATTCAAGAAAGACCAGGGCATGGACCTGCGTGGCGACCCTCTGGCCATGCAACGCCTCAAGGAAGGCGCTGAAAAAGCCAAAATTGAATTGTCATCCAGCAGTCAGACTGAAATCAATCTGCCCTACATAACTGCGGATTCAAGTGGCCCCAAGCACCTCAACATGAAACTGACCCGCGCCAAGCTGGAAAATCTGGTTGATGATCTGATCAAGCAAACTCTTCAGCCATGCCGAACCGCTTTGAAGGATGCAAACCTGAAACCTTCCGATATCAATGATGTCATTCTGGTTGGGGGGCAGACCCGCATGCCGAAAGTCCACGAAGCTGTCGAAAACTTCTTTGGAAAAGAACCCCGGCGTGATGTGAACCCGGATGAAGCCGTTGCTGTGGGTGCAGCCATTCAGGGCGGTGTATTGGGCGGCGATGTCAAGGATGTTCTGTTGCTGGACGTCACCCCGCTGTCGCTGGGTATTGAAACACTGGGTGGTGTGATGACCAAGCTGGTTGAAAAGAACACCACGATACCAACCAATGCGAGTCAGGTTTTCTCGACTGCCGAAGACAATCAATCGGCGGTGACCGTACATGTTCTGCAAGGTGAGCGGGAAATGGCCAGCGGAAACAAGACGCTGGGCCGCTTTGACCTGACTGAAATCAGGCCAGCTCCGCGTGGCGTTCCGCAAATTGATGTGTCTTTTGACATTGATGCTAATGGCATCTTGAATGTTTCGGCGAAAGACAAGGCCACCGGCAAGGAAAACCAAATCGTGATCAAGTCGAGTTCAGGCCTGTCTGACGAAGAAATAGAAAGAATGGTTCAAGATGCTGAAGAGCATGCTGAAGAAGACAAGAAGGCGAGAGAACTGGCCGACACTCGTAATCAGGCCGAGGCAATTGCCCATTCAACCCGCAAGCAGCTCGATGAAGCTGGCGATAAGGTCAGTTCTGATGAAAAGGTCAAGGTTGAAGATGCCTTGTCTGCGCTGGATGAATCGATCAAGGGCGAAAATACCGAGGATATTATGTCCAGGATTCAAACCGTGACCGAGGTTTCAGGCCCATTGTTTGCTCAGGCTGCACAACAGGGCAGTGAGCCGGCGGACGATTCCGAAAAGTCAGGTTCTGATGATGTTGTCGATGCCGAGTTTGAAGAGGTCGACGACAAGAAGAACTCGTAATGCTGTTTTCAGTCTAAACCCGAAGCAGTTGTCAAGGCGGAGAGTATCTCCGCCTTGATGTATCAGGTCGAACATCAATGTCCAAACGAGATTATTATGAAATCCTGGAGGTAGACCGTAATGCCGGCGATAAGGAAATAAAGCAGGCATATCGTCGTTTGGCGATGAAATACCACCCCGACCGAAACGAAAACAGCAAAGAAGCCGAAAGCCGGTTCAAGGAGATCCAGGAAGCCTACAATATCCTCAGCAATGAGCAAAAGCGATCTCTTTATGATCAATTCGGCCATGCCGGCGTATCGCAGGAAGCAGGTGGGGGAGGATCTGCCAGTGGTTTTGGCGATATCTTTGGCGATATCTTCGGTGATATTTTCGGTGGAACAACTGGAGGCAGATCCCGTCAAGCCCGTGGTGCCGACCTTCAATATCAAGTCACTCTCACTCTCGAAGAAGCGGTTTCGGGCATCGAAAAAAAGATTCGGGTACTGAAAAACTCGGTATGCACAGAATGCAATGGTTCAGGGGCCCAGCCCGGAACACAGCCTGAAAGATGCGGGAGATGTGATGGTCATGGCCAAATTCGCATGCAACAGGGTTTCTTCTCTGTTCAGACGACTTGTCCTGACTGCCGTGGGCAAGGTACTGTCATAAAAGACCCGTGTCTTGCATGCGGCGGTGCGGGGATAGTCCGCAAGGAAAAAACCTTGTCAGTCAAGATTCCGGCAGGTGTGGATAATGGGGATAATGTCCGGTTAAACGGTGAAGGTGATATAGGTCGCCCGGGAAGTCAACCTGGGGATTTGTATGTACAAATCCGCCTGTCCCGGCACAGCATTTTTGAACGGGATGGTGATGACTTGTATTGTGAAGTGCCGGTTGGATTTGCAACTCTGGCATTGGGTGGTGAAATACAGATTCCAACTCTGGAAGGACGCGCAAATTTAAAAATTCCCGCTGAAAGCCAGTCAGAAAAGATATTCCGGTTGCGAGGCAAGGGTGTACGAAATGTGCGAAATGGAGCACAGGGAGACTTGCACTGCAAGGTTGTCGTTGAGACGCCGGTTAATCTCAATGACGATCAAAAACAGCTACTCAGAAATTTTGAGGAAAGCCTTGCAAAAGGAGGGGAAAAACACAGTCCCAAAAGTCGTTCCTGGTCCGAGCGGATCAAGTCGTTTTTCGACGAAATCGTATCCTGACAGATTTTTCCTTTGCAAGGTAGTTTCCTCATTCTGAAATCGACCAATCCTCCCGGGTTTTATGGTCACGATGATTGACCAGATATTCAGGCAGAATGGACTTCTGCACACCAGCTTACGGGAGTTCACACCCCGCGCTTCGCAACGGGAAATGGCTGAAGCGGTATTTGACGCAATTCACTTCTCTGGAAACCTTGTCTGCGAATCAGGAACCGGAACAGGCAAGACCTATGCCTATCTCGTGCCGGCTATTCTCTCTGAAAAGCGTACCGTAATATCGACTGCAACGCGCGCTCTACAGGAACAAATCTACTTTCGCGACCTCCCAAACCTGCTACGGGTACTGGACACGAATATTAAGCCCTGCATGCTCAAGGGGCGTGCCAACTATCTATGTCGTTACCGGCTGAAACAAGCGCAGCAACAAACTGATCTGGTCGGTGCTCGCATGCGGCTTTCCTTGTCAAGAATCAACGAATGGGCAAATACGACCTCGACAGGCGATATATCCGAAATGGATGATGTATCCGAGAATGCACCAGTCTGGAGAGTGGTTACTTCAACAAGCGAAAACTGTCTGGGTGGACATTGTCCGGACTTTACCAGGTGCCATGTGAATTCGGCTCGAAAAAAGGCAGTGGAAAGCGAACTGGTTGTCGTAAACCACCATGTGTATTTTTCTGACTTGTCGGTCAAGGAGAATGGATTCGGTGGACTATTGCCGGAGCATGATGTCGTTATTTTCGATGAGGCGCACAGTCTGCCGGATATTGCCTCGAACTTTTTGGGCTTTACTTTCTCAAGCACACAAGTTAGCCATCTAATTGAGGACATTCAAAGTGCTGAACTGGAAGAAAACAGCAGCGTCGACTTCAGGTCCGGGTTCATGGAGCTTGAACTGGCAGTAAATGACCTGATTTCGCTATCCAACAGGAATTACCACGGGCCAAGGGTTTACAGTGAAGTCAAAAGCAAACAATGGGAAGAGATAACGACCAAGCTCAAGCTGGCTTTTGGAAATGTTCTTCAAGCCCTTGAAACCGCCGCCCTTGTTGGAACCGGATTAGCCCGTTGTCGAGACAGGGCCATCTGGATGTCGGATAACCTCTGGACCTGGTGCGATGACAGCGATCAAAACTCGGCACGCTGGTTTTCCGCCCGCAACAACGGATTCAATCTGAACTCGACCCCATTGGACGTAGGACAGCATCTGCGGGAGCACATGAATATTCCGGGTAAAAGCAGAATTTTTACGTCAGCGACCCTATCGGTCGAACAGAATTTTGCACCTTTTATGAGAAAAATTGGATTATCGGAACAGGACACGGATACCGGATTCTGGGAGAGTCCATATGACTATGCCGCCAATTCCCGGTTATTGATTGATGAGAACATCCCGGAGCCTAATGATCCGGGCTTTCCCGAAGCCATGAAGCAATTGATCATTGAAATTGGCATGGCAAGCCGGGGACGGGCATTTTGCCTGTTTACCAGTTTTGCCATGTTGAACCGCGTGTATGATCTTGTTCGGGCAGAGGTTGACTGGCCACTTTACCGGCAAGGCGACATGTCCAAACAAATTCTGCTTGACAGCTTTATCGAAAACGAACATGCCATGCTGTTTGGCACTTCTACATTCTGGCAAGGTGTCGACATCAAGGGTGATGCATTAAGTTGCGTCATTATTGATAAACTGCCATTTGGATATCCCGAAGACCCCGTGATGAAAAGCCGAATTCGATACTGCAACGAGAATGGAGAAAACGCATTCATGCAAATTCAGATACCGGATGCGGTCGTCACCCTCAAACAGGGAGCAGGGCGGTTGATTCGTTCTGAAAGGGATCGCGGAGTGCTGGTGATTTGTGATTCACGAGTACTGAACAAGCCCTACGGCAAGCAATTTCTGGACAGCCTTCCTCCAATGCCGATAGTGAGGAATATCCAGGAAATCAAGTCGTTCTTCAAGTTGATCGCATGAATGAAATCAATATTTTAGCCATGGATACCGCCACAAGAAATTGCAGTGTGGCGGTCTACGCACAAGGTGAAATATCAAGGATATCGAGGGAATCGATGAAACATTCATCAAAACTGATAGGATTGATTCAAGACATGCTTGATGAGCAAGGCATCGCACTCAATGATCTTCACATGGTGATTGTGAATACAGGCCCGGGTTCTTTCACTGGGGTGCGAACCGGGGTTGGCGTAGCACAGGGCATTGCTTATGGTCTTGGGATCCCTTTATGCGGAATTGATTCGCTATCAATCCTGGCTACTGCCTCGGGCGAGAAGGGCATTGTGCTGCCGATCATGGATGCCAGGATGAAACAGGTATATGCCGGCCTTTACGATATCGGTGATGATTTAAGGGTCATGCTCTCGCCCTACGTTTGCAACCCAGACGACATTCAAGCCATGAACCAGCAGAGATTGACCGTGGTAGGAGATGGCTGGCAACCATATCACTCTGTTTTTCAGATGATTCTGGGGGACAAGGCCCAATTTCTGGAATCCGTAGTCTATCCAGATGCGGCTTCGGCCATTGATGCATTTATTCGCCATGGATTAGGGGAAACCGGAAGTCCACTGGCGTTATCTGCGACATACATCAGAGATAATGTCGCACAAGGAAAACCATCTGAACGAACGACATCCAGCTAATTCTGCAAATACGGTCAATCCAGGAGATCGACCATTTTGCTCATGGCAATACCAGTTCGTTTACAAATCGGGTACCAAAGTAGGCAATAAACAACAGGGAAAAGGCAATCATCGTCCACTTTGCGGCGAGTTCTCCTCGCCATCCTATTGCATATCTGCCAGCTATGGTCATGGCAAAAATAATCCAGGCCGCAATGGAAAAAACCACATGGTGGTTGAAGGACAGGATTCGGCCGGACTGGATTTGATACGTGAAAATCCCCAAAACCAGATTGAATGTCATCAGGACGAATCCACAAATAATCAGAACAAACAAATAGGATTCCATAGACTGTATGGGTGGCAAATTCGAAATAAAGCCGCCAGTGCCCTTGCGCATGTTTCGATCTTGTGCTCGAAGCAGGCATGCCTGGGAAAATGCCATGAATAATACTGCATAGGTTGGAATGGCGATCAGAATATGGAGTCGCACGGAATCCGAAAACTGTGATAGAGGAACCGTATTCTCGGGCTGAATGAATCCTGCCGATACAGCAACAATGGAGAGTGGGTAGACAACTAGCCCGAGCTCCGTGAATTTTAGTTTCAGGGACAGTAGTAGATAGAGAATTGCAGATATCCAGCCAGCTATCGAAATAGTGGTGCCAATCGAAATAAGGATATCTCCACGCACATGCATAACCTCAAACAGTGATATCGCATGCATTGCGACTGCAATGGTAGCGACAAGATAGATTCTGTAGGGGGGGATTTGCTGTTCCAGAACCTTGACACTGCGCCAGAGTAAAATTAGGCTTACGGCGTATAAACCAATGCAGAGAAACTGGAAAATCATCTTCAGATACAGGGAATAACGGTGTTGCCGCGCTGTTTGAAACTGTAAAGTGTGGTCTCTTTAGTATGTCAATCATACCATTTGCAGGGAAGGGGGATTTGGTAAAAGTTCGTCATCATAATGAATTGAAACAAATGAAACTGGATATAATTCAATGGGTTTTACAGGACTAATACATTAATCGGGAGAGTTAACTGCATGTTTAGTCAACTAGGGGAGAAGCTCCGCAAGGCTGTCAAGACTCTAACTGGAAAGGGGCGGCTGACTGAATCAAATATCTCTGACGCATTGCGTGAAGTCAGAGTTGCCTTGCTCGAAGCTGATGTATCACTTGAAGCAGTCCAGAGCTTTATCGGTTCGGTACGTGAACGGGCTGTAGGTACAGAAGTAATTAGCAGCCTGAATCCCGGAGAGGCCGTAATCAAGCTGGTACATGAAGAACTCGTGCACCTGATGGGGGACAGTAACGATAGCCTCAATCTGTCCGCCCGCCCACCTGCGGTGATTTTTCTGGCTGGTTTGCAGGGAGCAGGTAAAACCACTACGGCTGGCAAGTTAGGTGCGTTTCTAAACCAGCGCGAGAAAAAATCCGTATTGCTGGTAAGCACTGATGTTCGTCGCCCCGCGGCCATTGAACAGCTTTCCGCACTGGCAGGAAACCTGTCCCTTGAGTTTTTTTCCAGCTCTCCATCACAGAAACCGTTGGATATCGCCCGAAATGCAGTTGACCATGCCCGAAAAAGGCAATTGGATGTTGTCATCGTCGACACCGCAGGTCGACTGCATGTTGACTCTGAAATGATGCAGGAGGTTCAGCATCTACACGCCACCATCAATCCAGTCGAAACATTGTTCGTAGTGGATAGCATGACTGGACAGGATGCCGTCAACAGTACCCGATCGTTCAATGAATCATTACCATTAACCGGCGTCATTCTCACCAAGACAGACGGTGATGCACGAGGTGGTGCAGCGCTTTCCATACGCCATGTCTCAGGAAAGCCGATCAAGTTTATGGGCACGGGTGAGGCCATGGATGCGCTGGAACCGTTTCATCCAGACCGAGTAGCATCCCGTATTCTTGGCATGGGTGATGTTCTAAGCCTGATTGAAGAAGTCGAACGAAAAGTTGACAAGAAGGCGGCTGAAAAGCTTGCCAGGAAGATTCGAACTGGCACAAGCTTTAATATGGACGATTATCGCCAACAAATGCTGGAAGCCGAGAAACTGGGCGGCTTTGGAACCATAATGGAGAAAATGCCTTTAATGGACCAGGTTCCCCAGAAAGCACATGATCTTGCCAAAAATATGAATATCCCTCAAAAGGTTGCAATAATCAACTCCATGACCCAACAGGAGCGGGACTTCCCAGCCATTATTCGTGCGCAGCGAATCAAGCGTATTTCCGCAGGTTCAGGAACGAAAACACAAGACGTCAATAAGTTATTAAGGGAATTTCAGAAAGTTCAAAAACTATCCGCAAAGGTAAAAACCAAGGGCGGCATGCAACGCCTGGCAAGCAAGTTCGAACGGGTCTCCCGTCAATTTAACTAGCCTGAATCGCAACGGCTCTTCTTTTGGCTGAGAGTGTATTATCCAGTCACTGGAAGATGCTGATTTTCATTTGATTGCCAGTTCCACCGGCAAGGTGCATCAATCGAAAATATTATACTGGCATAATCAGCCAAGATTAATGTGCGGCCATATCACATACGCGCAGCATGAATGCAGAAATACGGGGCTATTCCGCTTCTTTGCGAATTCTTTGCCTGAGTTCAAATTTCTGTATTTTGCCGGTGGAAGTCTTCGGCAGTTCACTCAAAATTACCTGCCGTGGACGTTTGAAACCGGCTAGATGCTCTCGACAAAACTCAATAATTTCGTCTTCGGTGCATTCTTCATCGGGTTTGAGTTCTACGAAGGCACAGGGAGTTTCCCCCCATTTTTCATCAGGTTTGGCAATCACTGCAGCAGCAGTCTAAAAAAAACAACTGACGCATCCCACCAA